>NZ_JAOWGT010000061.1:0-3301 GCF_030333005.1 Citrobacter sp. Cpo030
TTGATGGCTCATGATGTCCCTCTGGGATGCGCTCCGGATGAATATGATGATCTCATATCAGGAACTTGTTCGCACCTTCCTTAGGATTTTCGCCACTGAATAAATTATAATAAATTGATTTTATAAGATATTCGTCATGGGCTATATGACCAGTACGAGTTGCATGCTCTAATGTTTCAGATGCCAGTATATGTGCGGCTTCAGCAAACATCCCAGGCCAACCCTTACTCAGCATAGACAGTCCTTTAAGGACTCTTATCTGAATCTCCCTCATACTCGCACCATCACGTGCAACAGGTAAGAAAAAGTCTTCCAGTAGGTCTTTGATCTGAAGTGGCGCAACATGTACTGAAGGATATATCACTTCAGTTTCATCTATTTTATTCTGCGCGTAAGCGGAGAGTATTCGAACACCTCTGCCAATGACATCAATCGCAGTACCGGGATCGTTTACTGCGGGCGAAAGGGCCCTGCAGGCTATTTCGGCCATGACGCTGAGACAGAATCGGGGATCCTGAGCAAATGAACGCACATCCGAGACAATGATCGTTTCAAGTAAATCGGTACAGATTGATGACTCCTGACCAGAACTCAGGTACAAAACTGGCATCGATGGATGTATGAAACTGCCTGGCTGCGCCACAAGATATACATGACGAGGATCATTGCTCAGCAGACTGCCGAGCTTGACCATGTCAATATATTCAACATAGCCAATTTTCTCCGGATATACGGCAACAGTTCCTTTTGGTTGTTCATTGTTCTCAAGCCATGGATATCCGCCAAGACATGGACTTTTTGCTCTCGCAATAAATGTCTCGATCGCCGCCTGTTCTACTTTTGCTGTTGTCTCACCTACCCTGCCCAGAGAGGTCAAATGCTGTATCCAGCGAAGCAATGTGATGATTATTAAGGCAATGACAACCAGTGTTACAATGAATAAAATGACTCTACCCCTTTCTCCGTAGGCTCCCATATTGAGGGCAATAATCCCTACCAGGCTGAAGAGAAAAGAACCGATAAAAGTGGCCAGTACATTTTGTGTGGTTACGTCTTCTACAACTAAACGCGTGGCTCTGGGCGTCACATTAGTAGTGGCTGAACCGTAAGCGGTGACCATGATACTCAGTGAAAATGTGGTCACCGCCAGCATACTCGATGCCAGTATGTTCAGAATATTATCAACTGCTTCCGCACCAACCTTCACTGATACTGACTCTGGGATCATTGATCTAAAAAGAATAGATAAAAGGGCCGTTATTATTGCTACCATTGCAAATAACGTTGCCCTGAACCATAGTTTTTTAAGTGTCTGCCTGAGAATCCATTGCCAGCGTAAAATCATTCAGCATATCCTTGTATTAAGTTCGGGAAAATAAATGCCGCCCGGCAGGACGGCATTTTTGTATTAACGAACGAGGTGCAGGAAGTGCAGGTGTTTTTCGTACTGGTCCAGTATGTCATTAATCAGCTGTTCCTGATTCCAGCCCATCACATCATAGTTTTGACCGCCTTCTTTCAGATAGACCTCAGCGCGATAATATCGATGTTGCTCAACCTGCTGCTCGTCATTGTCCATTGCAGCCATGGCGAAAGCCGGTGAGTTATAGCCACGAAGTCTCACTTCATAAATAAAGTTCAGCTCATTGCCCAAATCGACTTCAAGCCGAATTCGTTCGTCATCAGTATCACTTATATGGCTTATCGTTCCCTGTTTATTCAGTTCTTCCTGAACCAGCGTCATGGCGGGCTGGATAACGTCGCCCATAAAGCGTTTCACAAGAGAGCGCTTTGGCAGATAAGCGATATTGCGCAAGCGTCTCTGCCATGGAATCGGGTTACGCGCTGCAGTCGGAGCAATAGTCGCCATGCTCAGGCTTTCACGCTTGGTCAAATCCCGACGCAGGGCTTTTAATAATCCGTATATGGATATCAGTAAAATCACTGAGAAAGGTAATGCGCTCGCTATTGTCACGGTTTGCAGCGCGCTCAGTCCCCCCGCAATCAGCAGTGCGATTGCCACAATCCCTATGAGCGAGGCCCAGAAAATTCGCTGCCATACAGGCGTGTTAGCGACGCCACCCGATGCCAGCGTATCAACAACCATTGCCCCGGAGTCAGCCGAGGTGACAAAGAAGACAATGACCATCGCCATTGCAATAAATGACAGCACGGAAGAAAACGGGAAATGCTCCAGGAAATTAAACAGGGCCAGCGCGACATCCTGCTGAACGGTATTGGCGAGATCAGCCGCCCCCTGGTGCATAATGAGATAGATTGCGCTGTTACCAAACACCGTCATCCACATGAGCGTGAAGCCGGCGGGAACAAACAGCACGCCGGTGACAAACTCGCGAATGGTTCGACCGCGCGAGACTCTTGCGATGAACATCCCCACAAACGGCGACCATGAAAGCCACCATCCCCAGTACAGTAATGTCCAGCCCCCCAGCCAGTTGCTCGACTTAGGCTCATACGCGTAAAGGTTGAACGTTTTACTCACCAGTTCCGAAAGATAACCGCCCGTATTTTCCACAAATGACTTCAGCAGAAGCACGGTTGGTCCCAGACACAGGACCAGCGCCAGGAGCAACAACGCCAGACCCAGATTGAGCTCAGACAGGATACGTATTCCCTTATCCAGGCCGGACACCACTGAAATCGTCGCTAACCCCGTGATGACCACGATCAGAATAACCTGCACCGTTTCATTGATGGGCACCCCGAAAAGATGGTTCAAACCGGCATTCACCTGCAAAACACCATAACCCAGCGAGGTCGCAACGCCAAAGACCGTGCCGATAACAGCGAAAATATCAACCGCATGACCTACAGGCCCGTATATGCGATCGCCGATAATGGGATAGAGTGCGGAGCGCAGGGTTAACGGCAGACCGTGACGGTAACTGAAGAACGCCAGAATCAGCGCCACAATGGCATAAATTGCCCATGCGTGCAGTCCCCAGTGGAAGAAGGTCAGACGCATTGCTTCCTTCGCTGCCGCAACGGTCTCCGGGGTGCCGACGGGAGGCGAAAGATAATGCATTACAGGTTCGGCAACGCCAAAGAACATCAGTCCGATCCCCATCCCTGCCGAAAAAAGCATCGCAAACCAGGAGTGGTAGCTGAAATCAGGCTGCGCATGGTCCGGGCCCAGCTTGATATCACCGTAGCGTGAGAGTCCCAGGAACGTGACACTCAGTAAAATCAGGGCCACAGCAAGGATGTAGAACCAGCTGGCATTCGTGAAGATTTGTTGCTGAAGTAGTTTAAAATTTTTGTCGGCGACATCCGGGAATAC
>NZ_JAOWGT010000062.1:0-3980 GCF_030333005.1 Citrobacter sp. Cpo030
TCACTTAAAAAACTCAGGCCGCAGCCGGTAACCTCGCGCATACAGCCGGGCAGTGACGTCATCGTCTGCGCGGAAATGGATGAACAGTGTGGTTACGTCGGCGCTAAATCACGCCAGCGCTGGTTGTTTTACGCGTATGACAGGATACGGAGGACGGTTGTTGCACACGTCTTCGGTGAACGTACTATGGCCACGCTGGAGCATCTTCTGAGCCTGCCGTCGGTCTTTCAGGGCGCGTGGTTCCTTTTAAACACCAGTTCTGTATCTCTTTTAAAGATCCTTTAATAAATGTAAGCGTGCAGTGAGAACCGTATTGACGAAGTGAAGCTGGTCAGGCAGGCAGAGTAACCCGCCACGGGAGCAGAGCACCCACCCGGTTCACAGGCCAGTCGGCGATGACATCAAGTACATAATGCAGATAGCGTTCCGGATCCACGCCGTTTAATTTGCACGTCCCGATAAGACTGTACAGTGACGCACCGCGCTCACCACCATGATCCGAGCCGAAGAACAGCCAGTTTTTTCTCCCCAGACTGACCCGTCGTAGGGCGTTTTCGGCAATGTTATTATCCACCTCCACCCAGCCATCTTCTGCATAGCGGATCAGCGCCGGCCACTGGTTCAGCGCATACCCGAACGCCTTCGCCAGTTCTGAGTGCCTTGAGAGGGTTTTCTGTTTCTCCCGCAGCCACCCCTCCAGTGACGCCAGCAGCGGCAGCACTTTTTGGTGCCGGACTGCCTGCCGTTCCTCTGCTCTTTTACCTCTGATCTCCGACTCGATGGCATACAGCTCGCCGATCCGTTTCAGCGCCTCCTCCGTCAGGACTGACGGGGTACGGACGTGAACATCGTGGATTTTTCGGCGGGCATGGGCCCAGCACGCGGCTTCCTTTATATGGCCGTCGCGGTAGAGCTCGTTGAACCCGGCGTAGGCATCAGCCTGCAGTACGCCACTGAAGCCTGCAAGATGGGTCTGAGGGTGGATACCTTTTCTGTCCGGGCTGTAAGCGAACCACACTGCGGGGGCCAGCGCTGATCCGGCGTTGCGGTCGTCTCGAACGTACGTCCATAAGCGCCCGGTCTTCGTCTTCTTATTGCCCGGCAACAGCACCGGGACAGGCGTATCGTCAGCATGGAGTTTGCTGTCGGTCAGGACATAGTGCTGAAGGGCTTCATCCAGCGGTGCCAGCAGACGACAACACGCATCCACCCAGCCCGACAGTACAGAACGACTCAACACTACACCCTGGCGGGCATAGATCTCCGACTGGCGATACAGCGGTGTGTGCTCTGCATACTTTGAGGTCAGCACTCGGGCCAGCAGCCCCGGTCCGGCGATCCCCCGTTCGATGGGGCGCGAAGGAGCCGGGGCCTGAACGATGCGATCGCACCGACGGCAGGCATGCTTTTCACGGACTGTCCGGATAACCCGGAAGGCGCTGCGCATCAGCTCCAGCTGTTCGGCGGCATCCTCACCCAGGTAACTCAGCGAACCACCGCACTCCGGGCAACACGGCTCAGTCGGCAGCAGCCGCTTCTCATCCCGTGGGAGTGACTCAGGGAACGGTTTGCGGGTGCGGGTCTGACGCAGCGGGCGCTGCACTGCCGGGTCATCCACCCGGCCGGTCAGCGTATCGCTTTCCTGCTGCAGCAGGTTCAGGTCAGCTTCCATTTGCGCGATACGGCGGGATACCTTTTCGGAACGACTGCCGAAGTTCATCCGGCGCAGCTTATCCAGTTGCGCCTGCAGATGGTCTATTTCGCGTTCCCGGTTGCTCAGCTTTTCCTGCAGGGCGTGGATCAACGCTTCCTGTTCGGCCAGGCGCTGTTTCAGCAGAAGGATGTCGTCAGAAGAGGTGTCGTTCATAAGCCTGTATTTTACCAGGCTTATTCTGCGACAACCAGGATAAAGAGCGCTACAACATGGTCAGGGATGTCAGTAACCGCTTTGGCTGTCGCCAGTCGATACCTTCCATCAGCATCGCCAGTTGCGCCGGCGTCAGGAACACTTTGCCATCGCGGGCTGAGGGCCAGGCGAAGCGACCACGTTCCAGTCGCTTTGTCAGCAGGCACAGACCATCGCCGGTGGACCAGAGCAGTTTTACCTGACTGCCGCTGCGTCCCCGGAAGATGAAGACGTGGCCGGACATCGGGTCATCTTTCAGCGCGGTCTGCACCTTTGCGGCGAGGCCATTGAAGCCGTTGCGCATATCGGTGATACCGGCAACCAGCCAGATTTTTGTGCCTGCGGGAAGATTTATCATACAGGCCCCCGCATCAGTTCGCGCAGGACAGTGCTCATGAGTTCAGCAGAGGGATGAGTCAGTGTTATTTCTCCTCCCCGACATTTTATGTGGCAGGTAGCGGGAGGAGAGCAGGATGGTAGTTCGAAGGTTGGGAGAGAAGAGCCCGCCTGAAGCTGCACGGGTATCAGGGCAGGAAGCGACGATGAGTTTTTTCGGGGCCGACAGACCCGCCCTTCACGCTGCCAGAGCCTTATCCATTTAAAGAGCAGGTTATCATTGACGTCATGTTTCCGGGCCAGTGCGGCAATACTGCCTTCTTCTTCAAGAGCCAGCCTGACCAGTTCCATTTTGAATTCAGGGGAATAGTGTTTCCGGGGAAGTCTTTCTTTAGCGCGCATGAGGTGTCCACCTGCAAAATAAGTGGGTGCTTAAGTTACAGGATCCTGGATTCGGGACCAGACGGTACTCAGACGACGCTTACTAATAAATCCTGTAAACACATAACCTCTTCATCGCCTACCCTGTGGACAGGCTCCGGAGAATGCCCGCCCTTGCAGCGACCTGACGGTCGCGCCGGTTCGGCAACATCAGAAAGAGCTCCCATCGCTTCGCGAAGGGCCCCGGCCGGAGAAGCAAATTAGTTACAGCATTCAAAAGGAAGTTCATCATAAAACCGGCGCCGGTTTGCCGGCCAGGTGCCCCTCCCCAACACTGAAAAGCGCCGCCGCCCCCGGCCGAAGGCCGGGAGTAGTGTCGCTTTTAATGATGGGTGTTGTAACTACTCTTCATCATCGCTGTGAGTGGAGCTGCGGTCAGTTCTCTGGTACACGCTCGTAAGCGGCCCTCCGGCCCGCTAACGCGGAGATACGCCCCGACTGCGGCCTCGCCTTGCCGGGTCAACTCCGACCGCGTACAGCGGCGTCTGAGATGTTTTTCGCGGGTATGGCTTTGCAGCTACCATGTTAAGTTCCCTGGTGTCGCTGAAATAGTTGATGAACATCCCCCTAAGCGTCAGCAGCAAGCTGCCGCCGCTAAGGCCCCGGAAATCACGCCCTTTACGTCGTAAACGCCGTAAAGCCCGCTCACCGGGGTTAAAAGGGATTACATTAACTTCTTCATTGCTGTTAGCGGGTTAAAGCTAATCAGGGCAGGGGGAGGATGGCAGAATTTATAGCCCGGTAACCGGCTACGCCGGGCTTTCGGCGCCATTTGACTCCACAGACACATGTAACCTCATCTGGCGCCTCCATGCCGCTGACGCGGCATCCAGAAGCTTCCCGATGCTGTAAATCTTAACGTCTGCTTTGTTCAAAAAGTAATTCGTGCCTAATATACGTTCATTAACGTATGTCCCAGCTTTGATACAAATAAATGCACCAGGAAGCGGCAGGCTGAGTAACCAAGAACCCCTTAGAATATAGGATGATTTGTATCGGCACTCATTACACCATGCTTTCCGATTAACGCCGCATAGCAAGTTGAACTTTGCTACTCTGTGAAAGGTAGTGTCTTCTATCCAGTGCGGATTTAATTAATGGAATAAATGATTATGAGTGAAAATGATACAATCCCGAAGAAGTCTACAAGCCAGATTAACAAAGCGGTATTTTTTACATCTGCTTTGCTGATTTTCCTTCTTGTTGCCTTTGCCGCCGTATTCCCGGATGTCGCCGACAAAAATTTTAAACTACTTCAGCAACAAATCTTCACGAATGCCAGCTGGTTCTACATCCT
>NZ_JAOWGT010000063.1:0-2712 GCF_030333005.1 Citrobacter sp. Cpo030
CGCCGGGAGACCGGTAGAGATCAAGGGGTGAAAGTCCCCGACCATTGAAGGACCAGCAATCCACAAGGTCCCCGAGTCATGCGTTGCATACCGCGAGGTATGGGGCGAAGCGTTGACAGGGGTGTTGACAGGCCAGCCATTGAGCCACGAAATGTATATTAAATTACCGGGTGCCGACGTTGTACTGTTAACGGAAGGCAACATCATAGGGTGCGATACTGCGAGTGCCACATGGACCCGGCGGGGTCTGAGACCCTGGCATGTCAATACGATCTCTACGCGGGAACCGGGAGATCTCCCCTCTGACCATCTGCCAGTGTCGGAGATGGCCCGCACCGGGAAGACGAGGAGTCATAGCCGGTGATGTACGGAGAGGAGAAGTCGGACTCGCTCATAGTAGCGGCGAAGCAGGCGAACAACCCGAAAGGAGCGGAGTCAGTGGAGCGAAGGAGCGGGGCCAAGGGGAACGCGGAACAGCCACACATGCGCCGGACACAGAGCCGGGAAAGCATGTCACAGAGGCTGTCACGCGTGCGGGAAGCTGCGAAGCAGCGGAAGAAAGAACGGTTTACAGCATTGTTCCACCTGCTGACAGTCGAAGCACTGGAAGCCGCATTCCTCTCCCTGAGCAGGAAAGCGGCCGCGGGAGTGGATGGCATCAGGTGGATGGACTACGCCGGAAACATGAAGAACAACATAACAGATCTGCACCGGAGGCTACATCAGGGCAGCTACAGGGCGCAGCCCGGCAGGCGTCACTACATCCCAAAAGCGGATGGAAAACAACGCCCGCTCGGCATCGCCTCGCTGGAGGACAAGATCGTCCAGTATGCGCTGGTGAAAATCCTGAACGCAGTCTATGAAAACGACTTTATGGGGTTCTCATACGGGTTCAGACCCGGGCGAAACCAGCACGATGCACTGGACGCACTGGCCACAGGGCTGGTACGCACTAACGTAAACTGGGTACTGGATGCCGACATCAGTCAGTTCTTCGACAGGGTGAGCCACGAATGGCTGATCAGGTTCACAGAGCATCGGATCGGCGACCGGAGGGTAATCAGGCTCATACGTAAGTGGCTCACAGCCGGGACGTCGGAGGAGGGTCAATGGCGAGCAACGGAGGAAGGCACCCCACAGGGTGCGGTCATCTCACCGCTGCTGGCAAACATATACCTCCACTACGTCTTCGATCTGTGGGCGCATCAGTGGCGACGTCGCTATGCCACAGGCAATGTGGTAATGGTCAGATACGCCGATGACATCGTCATCGGGTTCGACAAACGATACGATGCCCGGCGCTTCCGTATAGCCATGCAGCGCAGACTGAGGAAGTTCGGACTCACGGTTCACCCGGAGAAAACCCGTCTGATGGAGTTCGGCCGCTTCGCTGCCGAAAACCGTGCCATCAGGGGAAAAGGCAAACCAGAAACGTTCAACTTCCTCGGGTTCACGCACATCAGCGGGAAAGATCGCAACGGCAGGTTCATGCTGATACGAAAGACCCGCCGGGATCGGATGACGGCAACTCTGAAAGCCATCAAAGACGGTCTGCGAAGGCGCTGGCATTACTCAATCCCCGAACAGGGAAAATGGCTCAGGAGAGTGGTTCAGGGATACCTGAACTATCACTCGGTACCGGGCAACTTCCCCACCATGCAGAAGTTCAGGACACACGTAACAAACCTCTGGCGCCGGGCGCTCAGGCGCAGGAGCCAGAAGGATGATACGACCTGGACGAAAGCAAACAAACTGGCAGCCGCATGGCTACCAAGGGTTCGGGTTCTTCATCCATGGCCTGTGGAGCGGTTCACCGCCAGACACCCGAGGCAGGAGCCCGGTGCGTAAATCGCGCACGCCGGGATCTGTGCGGGGGGTATCCGGTAACGGGTATCCCTACCGCGACATATTTAACAGCGTGACGATAATCCAGATCGCCTGCCGGGTAATAGTGCCAACTTACTGATTTAGTGTACGATGGTGTTTTTGAGGTGCTCCCGTGGCTTCCATCTCCATCAGTTGTCCCTCCTGCTCAGCTACTGAAGGCGTGGTGCGTAACGGTAAAAGTACTGCCGGACATCAGCGCTATCTCTGCTCTCACTGCCGTAAAACATGGCAGCTACAGTTTACTTACACCGCCTCTCAGCCCGGTACACACCAGAAAATTATTGATATGGCCATGAATGGCGTCGGATGTCGCGCCAGTGCACGCATTATGGGCGTTGGCCTCAACACGATTTTACGACACTTAAAAAACTCAGGCCGCAGTCGGTAAACTCACGCATACAACCGGGCAGTGACGTCATTGTTTGCGCGGAAATGGACGAACAGTGGGGTTACGTCGGTGCTAAATCACGCCAGCGCTGGTTGTTTTACGCGTATGACAGGATACGGAGGACGGTTGTGGCGCACGTATTCGGTGAACGCACGCTGGCCACGCTGGAGCGTCTTCCGGGCCTGCTGTCGACCTTTGAGGTCGTGGTATGGATGACGGATGGCTGGCCGCTTTATGAATCACGCCTGAAGGGAGAACTGCACGTAATCAGCAAGCGATATACGCAGCGCATTGAGCGGCATAACCTGAATCTGAGGCAACATCTGGCAAGGCTGGGCAGGAAGTCACTGTCGTTCTCAAAATCGGTGGAGCTGCATGACAAAGTCATCGGGCATTATCTGAACATAAAACACTATCAGTAAGTTGGAGTCATTACC
>NZ_JAOWGT010000064.1:0-12390 GCF_030333005.1 Citrobacter sp. Cpo030
GTTTTACGGCAGTGAGAGCAGAGATAGCGCTGATGTCCGGCAGTACTTTTACCGTTACGCACCACGCCTTCAGTAGCTGAGCAGGAGGGACAACTGATGGAGATGGAAGCCACGGGAGCACCTCAAAAACACCATCGTACACTAAATCAGTAAGTTGGCACTATTACCCGGCAGGCGATCTGGATTATCGTCACGCTGTTAAATATGTCGCGGTAGGGATACCCGTTACCGGATACCCCCCGCACAGATCCCGGCGTGCGCGATTTACGCACCGGGCTCCTGCCTCGGGTGTCTGGCGGTGAACCGCTCCACAGGCCATGGATGAAGAACCCGAACCCTTGGTAGCCATGCGGCTGCCAGTTTGTTTGCTTTCGTCCAGGTCGTATCATCCTTCTGGCTCCTGCGCCTGAGCGCCCGGCGCCAGAGGTTTGTTACGTGTGTCCTGAACTTCTGCATGGTGGGGAAGTTGCCCGGTACCGAGTGATAGTTCAGGTATCCCTGAACCACTCTCCTGAGCCATTTTCCCTGTTCGGGGATTGAGTAATGCCAGCGCCTTCGCAGACCGTCTTTGATGGCTTTCAGAGTTGCCGTCATCCGATCCCGGCGGGTCTTTCGTATCAGCATGAACCTGCCGTTGCGATCTTTCCCGCTGATGTGCGTGAACCCGAGGAAGTTGAACGTTTCTGGTTTGCCTTTTCCCCTGATGGCACGGTTTTCGGCAGCGAAGCGGCCGAACTCCATCAGACGGGTTTTCTCCGGGTGAACCGTGAGTCCGAACTTCCTCAGTCTGCGCTGCATGGCTATACGGAAGCGCCGGGCATCGTATCGTTTGTCGAACCCGATGACGATGTCATCGGCGTATCTGACCATTACCACATTGCCTGTGGCATAGCGACGTCGCCACTGATGCGCCCACAGATCGAAGACGTAGTGGAGGTATATGTTTGCCAGCAGCGGTGAGATGACCGCACCCTGTGGGGTGCCTTCCTCCGTTGCTCGCCATTGACCCTCCTCCGACGTCCCGGCTGTGAGCCACTTACGTATGAGCCTGATTACCCTCCGGTCGCCGATCCGATGCTCTGTGAACCTGATCAGCCATTCGTGGCTCACCCTGTCGAAGAACTGACTGATGTCGGCATCCAGTACCCAGTTTACGTTAGTGCGTACCAGCCCTGTGGCCAGTGCGTCCAGTGCATCGTGCTGGTTTCGCCCGGGTCTGAACCCGTATGAGAACCCCATAAAGTCGTTTTCATAGACTGCGTTCAGGATTTTCACCAGCGCATACTGGACGATCTTGTCCTCCAGCGAGGCGATGCCGAGCGGGCGTTGTTTTCCATCCGCTTTTGGGATGTAGTGACGCCTGCCGGGCTGCGCCCTGTAGCTGCCCTGATGTAGCCTCCGGTGCAGATCTGTTATGTTGTTCTTCATGTTTCCGGCGTAGTCCATCCACCTGATGCCATCCACTCCCGCGGCCGCTTTCCTGCTCAGGGAGAGGAATGCGGCTTCCAGTGCTTCGACTGTCAGCAGGTGGAACAATGCTGTAAACCGTTCTTTCTTCCGCTGCTTCGCAGCTTCCCGCACGCGTGACAGCCTCTGTGACATGCTTTCCCGGCTCTGTGTCCGGCGCATGTGTGGCTGTTCCGCGTTCCCCTTGGCCCCGCTCCTTCGCTCCACTGACTCCGCTCCTTTCGGGTTGTTCGCCTGCTTCGCCGCTACTATGAGCGAGTCCGACTTCTCCTCTCCGTACATCACCGGCTATGACTCCTCGTCTTCCCGGTGCGGGCCATCTCCGACACTGGCAGATGGTCAGAGGGGAGATCTCCCGGTTCCCGCGTAGAGATCGTATTGACATGCCAGGGTCTCAGACCCCGCCGGGTCCATGTGGCACTCGCAGTATCGCACCCTATGATGTTGCCTTCCGTTAACAGTACAACGTCGGCACCCGGTAATTTAATATACATTTCGTGGCTCAATGGCTGGCCTGTCAACACCCCTGTCAACGCTTCGCCCCATACCTCGCGGTATGCAACGCATGACTCGGGGACCTTGTGGATTGCTGGTCCTTCAATGGTCGGGGACTTTCACCCCTTGATCTCTACCGGTCTCCCGGCGCACACTGTATATATACACAGCTTAAGCGAGGGAAAAAACGATGAAGTTCATTCCTGCAGTATCAGAAGCCAGCATAGTAAAAATTCCTTTGTTCACAGAGCGATGCCCTGCGGGTTTTCCGTCACCGGCAGCAGACTATACTGAGTCTGAACTGGATCTGAATGAGTACTGCATTCACCGGCGCCACTCCACCTATTTTGTCAGAGCGATTGGCAACTCAATGACTGATATTGGCCTCTATTCCGGCGATCTGATGGTCGTGGATAAAGCAGAACAGCCGCGGCACGGGGATATTGTTATCGCGGAAATTGAGGGTGAATTTACGGTAAAACGCCTGCTTCTGACGCCGCGGCCAGCCCTGCAGGCGATGAACCCGGACTTCCCTTCCCTGTACCCGGATCCGGAAACTCTGCAAATTTTCGGCGTGGTGACGGCCTTCATTCATAAAACCCGGAGGGCAGACTGATGTTCGCCCTGGCAGACGTCAACTCCTTCTACGCCAGTTGCGAGAAGGTTTTCAGGCCGGATTTGCGCGGCAAACCTGTCGTCGTTCTCAGTAACAACGATGGCTGCGTTATTGCCCGGAGTGCTGAAGCCAAACGGCTGGGTATAAAGATGGGAACCCCCTGGTTCCAGCTCAAAGAGGCGCAGTTTCCTGAAAAACTGTACGTTTTTTCCAGCAACTACGAGCTCTACGCGAGCCTGAGTAACCGTGTGGTCGCCCTGCTGGAAGAGCTGTCGCCCCGCGTCGAACAATACTCAATTGACGAATGTTTCCTGGATGCCCGGGGAATTAGCCACTGTATGGATCTGGAGGATTTTGGCAGGCAGCTGCGTGGGCATGTTCTCAGTGGAACCGGACTGACGATCGGTGTCGGCTTCGGCGCCACAAAAACACTGGCCAAATCGGCGCAGTGGGCGTCAAAGGAATGGCCACAATTCAGTGGGGTGCTGGCGCTGTCGCCCGAAAATCCACGCAGAACGGCAAAATTACTCAGCCTGCAGCCGGTGGAAGAAATCTGGGGCGTGGGGAACCGGATAGCGAAAAAGCTGCACGTTATGGGGATCACCACTGCCCTGCAGCTGTCGCTGACGAACCCTACATTTATCCGGAAAAACTTCAACGTAGTGCTGGAGCGCACGGTACGTGAGCTGAACGGCGAGAGTTGCATTTCGCTGGAGGAAGCGCCGCCGCCGAAACAGCAGATTGTCTGCAGTCGCAGCTTCGGGCAGCGGATCACCACCTACGGAGAAATGCGCCAGGCCGTCTGCCAGTATGCCGAGCGCGCGGCGGAAAAGTTGCGCGCTGAGCGACAGTACTGCCGGCATATCAGCACCTTCATCAAGACATCCCCTTTTGCGGTTAATGAGCCGTATTACGGTAACGTGGCCACGGAAAAACTGAACCCCCCTACCCGTGACACCCGGGACATTACCGCGGCAGCGGTCAGGTCTCTGGACAGAATCTGGCTCGATGGCCACCGCTACGCAAAAGCGGGGATAATGCTCAATGATTTCAGTCCGAACGGCGTCGCGCAGCTGAATCTGTTCGATGACGTGCAGCCACGGCCGCACAGCGATGCGCTGATGAAGGTGCTCGACGGCATTAATCATTCCGGACTCGGGAAAGTCTGGTTTGCCGGACGGGGGATTGCGCCGGACTGGCAGATGAAACGGGAGATGCTGTCACCGGCATATACCACCTGCTGGAAGGAGCTGCCGGTTGCCCGTTTCTGACCGTCGAAATGACAGACGGGACTTGCGGCCAGAGCTTACTTTACCGATCATACAGATGACTTGTCTCAGGAGGGAACCATGACAAACATCATTCTGTGTGATGTGACTGCCAGCGTCTGAGAACTTAAAAACGATCCGGTGGCCACCGCCAGTGCCGGCGGCGGCTACCCGGTCGCGATTATTGACCGCAACCGCCCTGTTTTTTATTGTGTGCCCGCGGCTCTGTATGAACAAATGCTCGATGCGCTGGACGAAAAAGACCTGGTGCAATTGTTGACATCCTCCCCGCCCTGAAGGGCGAGGATTCCTACAGCGTTCAGACCGGAGCCTGACTCGCCTCGGTGGGTTCCTGCTTCAGTGGGCGGCCTGACTGTACCATCCCTCCACAGGCAAGCACGGCATGTCCTGCCGCTAAAATGTTACGTGCTCCGTTGATATCGGCGTTCTCGGTATAGCCGCATACCTGACACACGAATTTACTTTGCGTTTGACGGTTTTCTTTCGCCGTATGACCACAACAGACACAACGCTGGCTTGTGTATGCCGGAGGTATCGCCAGTACCTGACCACCACGCCAGAGCTGCTTATACTCAAGCTGTCTGCGCATTTCGTACCAGCCCTGATCCAGTATCGAACGGTTTAAGCCTGATTTGGCTCTGATGTTTCGTCCGGGCCGCTCTGCCGTACCTTTTGCCGATTTCGAAATGTTACAGACCTTCAAGTCCTCAATGACGATCATCGCGTGGTTTTTGCTGATTTCACTGGTGACTTTGTGAAGGTAGTCGCGCCGGATATTGGCAATGTGTGAGTGCAGACGCTGGATTTTTTTCTTCTGTTTCTGCCAGCTGGCACTGAATTTAACTTTGCGGCTTAACTGCCGTTGAAGCATAGCCAGCTTACGCTGGTTTGCTTTAAAGCTATTGACTGGCTGGTATACGGTGCCATCAGAAAGCGTGGCAAGTTTCGTGACTCCGGCGTCCAAACCGACCATTGACGCTGCCTTATGAACCTGTTCAGGCACTTCGTATTCCGTCTGGATGCTAACGTACCATTTGCCGCATGACTGGATGACCGTGACGTTTTTAACTTCGCCGATGACTTCACGGCTATTGCGATAGCGTATCCAGCCCAACTTAGGAAGCGCTATACAATTGTTGGTCTGATCGAGCTTCACGCCTTGCGGGTAGCGGAATGCATCGTTTTGGCCGCGTTTCTTGAAACGAGGGAATGCTGCACGCTTCTGGAAGAAATTCTTGTAGCCGCGCTCCAGATCTTTGAGCGACTGCTGCAACGGCTGTGATGGCGTGTCTTTTAGCCACTGGGTATCAGGGTGTGATTTCCACTCAATGAGCCATGAAGCCATTTTGGTGTAGGAAACATATTTGTTCCCCGCTTCATGGTTTTCGTTTTGAAGCGCCAGCGCACGGTTAAAAACGAAGCGACAAGCCCCAGCGAAGCGCCGCATATCGCGCTCCTGCTGACCATTCGGTCTTAACTGGAATTTGAAGGCTTGAAGTCGTTTCATGAGGCTATTTTAACCGAAGTTAGTCGGAAAACCGCGCCTTATATCCCCGCCCTGAAGGTCGGGGTTTTACGGCGCACTGGATAACAGGGGCCTCCTTGCCGTCACCCAAAAACAAAACGGTATGTTTATGCTCTGTGATGATTCCCCCGGATTCTTTTCATGGTCCAGTGGTGTATACAAAGTCAATTAATACGATAACGTGACGGACTTTCAATATGTTACCCACACGGTTATCCCCCGTTACTGTGGATAATCAATATATTGTGTCTCTGGCAACTGCTTTTCCTACCATATGTTGTCCCTCCCCGTTCTATTTTGTGATCGGACAGTGTGAAAAACGACATCACAGTGGAGACGCTGCTGACGGGATGATGTTCATCCAGGGTCGTAAGATCGGCCGGTACTAGTTACCCGCCGGACGAAGGGCCGGCCAACGCGCAGCATCGGTAGCTGGCTTTAAAAATGCCGGCGGAAATTTAAAGATTAAGCCGCATACTCTGCGAAATTTTGCAAATTTCACTCAACATGCTTCGTTCAGATCCCAATAGAGCTTTCACCATCGCCTGTAATAGCCGCCCTGCTGCGTGATTACTCCGCTCATCGGGTTGCTGGCGACAAGCCAATACCTGTTCGTGACAGGCATTGATTGAACCGTTATCCCTAACTAATAATGTGCTGACGATGCAGGTGGGACCGTGGTCCCAGGGAGATAAGCTGACCGACGATACAGGTGGGACCGTGGTCCCAGGCAGATAAGCTGACAGATTACGCAGGTGGGACCGTGGTCCCAGGCAAATAAGCTGACCGACGACGCAGGTGGGACCGTGGTCCCTGGCAGATAACCTGACCGCCGATGCAGGTGGGACCGTGGTCCCAGGCAGATAAGCTGACCGGCGATACAGGTGGGACCGTGGTCCCTGGGAGATAACCTGACCGCCGATACAGATGGGACCGTGGTCCCAGAGAGAATATTCAGGCCAGTTATGTTTTCTGGCCTGTGAGAAAGGAAATGAAGTAAAGGGAGATCACCGTAGACTAAAGCGTGTCCGCATCAGACTCCTGGTTTCTCAAGCTCCTTAAGAATGGCTTCTATTTTCTCTATATACTCCGCAGGAATGCGGGACCTATCCAGGTTAAGCACCATTTTATCGCCCTTATACAATGCTGTTGCCCCTGGAGCAAACTGATGACGTGAGCTCAGATTAACTCTTGATGCGGGAGATTGTTTCAGTACGGATGTTAAAAGACTAATGACCTCTTCAGCTTCAAAGATTAGTCCCGCTTTCTTCTGATCGTGGAGAGTCTCAGCCTGCTGCTTCAGTAATTCTTCTTTATCTGCAAAAGCCTTCTGAAGGGCTTCACCTGACCGGGCAGACAGTTCTCCAGGATGTGCAAACAGGGCAACAACGGATTTAGGCAGTTTGGCCGTATTAATACAGCGGGTAATGATCTTACGAGAAATGTTTTCCGCATCGGCAAGCGCAGAAATATTTCCTGCAAACTCATTCTGCAGCCGGCTTGTATAACGCAGGCCACGTTCATAAGCACTCGTCGGCCGATAATCGTTACCCAGTCGGGACAATGCAGCCATCTGCTCATCGTCCAGTTCACCAACCAGAACGCGATAATCACTTTCCGTCAGGATTGCGGCTTTACGGCGACGGCTGCCGTCGGCAATTTCTATGACATCAGAAACCCGGCGGCCGAAAGCTGGAGTCTGCTGACCGGTCAGTAAAAATGAAGGAATGAGATCATCCAGAGCATCTTCGGTAAGTAGTTCCTGATCGCGCTCATTGCCTGACCATACGCGTGAAGCGCTCTCAACAGAGTCTCCCCGGAGCACCTCAAGGGTAAATTTTACTTCCCGTCCACATACCGGAAGAGAGATTGCATTACCGCGGGCCATAGCACCCACGCGCGCAATTAATGAATCCACCATCGGCGCGGCCGGCGCCGGTGATGAAGTATCTTCAGTCGATTGAGTAAGTGTGGTATGTCTTGGAATGACAGGAGCACGCTTCATTATCTAATCTCCCAGCGTGGTTTAATCAGACGATCAAAAATCTCATTGCAAACAGGCTCCCAGATAGAGAGGGCATTACGCCAGGCACCGGTTGAAGAACGTTGATCAATAGCCTGTTCAAAAACGGTTCTCATACGGATCTGACCTTTGCCGACTTCATCCGTTTCGCGCACAACATTTTTAAGGACCATGCTTCCCCAGGCATCCCGAATTTGTTCTTCCATCCACGGGGACTGCGAGCCATTATTATTACTGTATTTGGTAAGCAGAATACGGACATCTGGCTCGAAGCCTTTAAGATCCACGTTCTTAAGCAGGTCACGTAGCATATCGAAAAACTGCAGTGCGGAGGTGTAGTCGAACAGCTCTGCCGGAGTAGGGACAATCAGAACATCAGCAGCGCATACAACATTTATCGTACCGATACCAAGGTTGGGTGCACTGTCGATAACTATCACGTCATAATCATGAGCGACAGTTTCAATGGCCAGACGGAGCATCAGGTGCGGGTCAGCAGGTAATTTGCCTTCGTCAAATTTCCCCATCAGCTCGGTTTCAATGCGGTGCAGTGCCAGACAGGACGGGATGATATCAAGGCCAGGCCAGCAGGTGGGCTTTATAGCGTAGCTGGCGTCATCCTTTTCCCCAAGATAAAAGGGCAGGAGAGTGTCCTCAGCATGAATATGAAGATCGGGCACCCATCCGTGATACATAGAAGCAGTTCCCTGTGGGTCATTGCCTTCAACAAGCAGAACACGGAGTCCTTTCAGAGCAAGATCCTGAGCCAGGTGAACGGATACTGAGGTTTTGTAAACACCACCTTTGTGAGCTGCAACGCCAATCACCGGCGGAAACGCATCTTCAGCACGGCGCAGTCGTGTACCAAATACATCCCGCATGTGATTGATTTGTTCGATGGTATAACCAACGCGTTGCTCAACTCTCCCACGGGTTTCCATATCAGGGTGCGGCAGCCGGCCAGCTTTCTCGGCATCCCTGATAGCCTGAGATGACACGCCAACTAAATCTGCCGCTTCACCAATCCTCCAGCGCCGGGTTATTTTCCGGGCTTCCGGACTGTCATCATTAAACTGTGCAATGGCGATTGCTTTCGTCATTTCATGACCAGCACTTATGCACTGGTTGAGTGTATCCATGAGTCCCATACTGAACATCCTTTAATCATCACTTTGCATTATTTTATTAAATCTTGGAATTTATTGCAAAGCAACAATAAAATCGCAAAGCACACGAAAAAGTGCAAAGTGAACCACATTGGGTAATGAAAGAACGCAGGGGATTACAAAAGAGTACATACCGCAGTCAATATTAATCACTGCCGCTCGCCGCAGTAAGCGATCTCACACAGTGAGAAAGCGGCGAGGAAGCGGAAAATCACAGAACTCACAGATTGCACGTACGTCGGGTTGCTAAAGATGACTCGGGATCAGCCAGTTATAATGAAATTGACTGCGGTATGTAATATATTGACTATGGTATGATGCTTACCGCATCTGTAGGAAAGACGACTCAGCATACCGCAGTCAATGTTTCATTGTTGTACCTGTAGATCTCAATCTTCCAGAGCGTATTCAGGAAAATCAGGCCAGGGTTCTGGATATCTGGTGTGGCGCTTCCGGCCTTGTATCTGGGTTATTCATGGTCTCGATCCAATAATTGATCCCAAGGAGATCATAGTGAGATCCAAAAGAGATCCCCGGATCGCTCCAGCATGCGCTGTAACTGGCTTTAACGTCTGTCTGGATCGACTGCGGAATGTAAAATGTTGACTGTTATATGCATAATCTAATACTGTGATATGCAACGGTATTTACTGAGGTATGTATATCCGTTGACTGCGATACGTATTACTACATCCTTTTGTGGATAACCGTTGAGGATCAAGATGACGAGCGAAAATAATAGCTTACTTCTGAACCTTCAGGAAGTTGATAAGACAACCGGTGAAGTTGTTAAGCTGGATGTCAACAGCACCAGTACCGTGCAGCCAGTAGCGCTCATGAGACTCGGTCTCTTCGTCCCAACTCTGAAATCAACAGGGAAGAGCAAGGCGAACCGGAAAAACGTTACAGACGCGACTGAGGAGCTTGTACAGCTGGCCATTGCCAAAAGCGAAGGATACACTGACGTTAAGATCACCGGTTCGCGTCTTGATATGGACACGGATTTTAAAGTCTGGCTGGGGATAATTCGCTCCATGTCGGAGTATGGGGTAAAAAGTGACACCCTGGAACTGTCGTTCGTCGAATTCGTTAAGATGTGCGGATTTGACTCCCGTCGTTCAAACAAAAAAATGCGCGATCGCATCAGTAATTCCCTGTTTAAACTCGCCTCGGTTACGCTGAAGTTCCAGAGCGAGACCAAAGGATGGACCACCCATCTGGTGCAGTCAGCCTATTATGACATCAACGAGGATATCGTTGAGATCAAGGCTGAACCTAAGCTGTTTGAGCTTTACCACATGGACAGAAGGGTACTGCTGCGGCTGAAAGCCATTGACGCCCTGCAGCGCAAGGAATCAGCCCAGGCGCTTTATACCTACATCGAAAGTCTTCCCCAGAATCCTGCACCTATTTCCATGAAACGGATGCGTGACCGGCTGAATCTCACCTCAAATGTCTATACGCAGAACCACACGGTGCGTAAGGCGATGGAGCAGCTGCGGGATATTGGTTATCTGGATTACACCGAGTTTAAACGTGGCCGAGCCACCTATTTCAGCGTGCATTATCGCAACCCCAAACTCATCAGTAGTCCTGTGAAGGTTCCGCGCAAAGAGGAAGAAGAGAAGGCGCCAGAGCAAAATTATGACGAAGTCATTAAGGCGCTGAAGGCTGCTGGCATCGATCCTCTTAAACTGGCTGAAGCCCTCTCAGCGATGAAGCCAGAAAATTGACTGCGATATGCATATCATGACTGCCGTATGCCGCTAAGGACATTCCATTGACTGTGATATGCATCACGCATACCGCAGTCAATATTTATTCTCTATCATGTCTGCCCGGATCGAACAATATTGACTGTCATATGTGATTTCGGGTCATGATACGCAGATATTGACTACGGAATGCGGGTTTAATGGGGGTAATCCCTGGTCTGTTCACCATTCCATGGGGAATAACATGCCACAGTCAATTTTTCAGTAACGCTCTATATCCCTTACGAAAATCTCAATCGGGTGCTGAGACGGTCATGTTACCTGACGGTATCCGTTCCCCTGTGTACTGCAGGTTTAGCCCGGCAGGATGAGACTGCAGCTGTCTGTATAACCCGGCGCCAGCTTCACACTGTTAAATGCGATCAGGAAACGGGAGCCGAATGGCAGAAAGGTGTTGGCTAGGGAAGGTGCGAATAAGCAGGTCATTTCTTCCCAAGCTGACTCGCTGATTAAAATTTCGCGGATCTGGGCCGATTTTTTTCCCGCAAACACATCGAATCAGCCTATTTAGGGGTCAGTTTGGAGATCGGAAATTTTTGTACGTTAAGCACATTATTTAACCAATTCGGATGCGTAAGTGATTGATTTATCGTCATTGGCTATCGCTTTTAGGTTGTCGCTCTTGCTGTATCGCATTTAGGTTATCCGATTAAGACAAAATCCCCTGAAAACGCTGTATAGCGCGGGAGTACACCCTATTGCTATAGGTAAGTCTGTTCAAAAAACAGGCTTACCGTACAATAATTCTCTATATCCAAACTGACCCCTACACGCTCGTTAGCGGCTCTTACGACCCGCTAACGCGGAGATACGCCCCAACTGCGGCTTCGCCTTGTTGTGACCACTCCGACCGCGCACAAAAGCCTCTGAGCCGCTTTTAGCGGAATATGGCTTTGCAGGGTGAAGGGATGGATAGGCGATCCCTTTCGATCCCTCACTGGTATCGGCGGCTAACCCTCGGTGCTACCTGTCATTTCATCCTGCCGCCTTACATGCGCTAACGCGCATAAATCCCCGTTCCTCAGTGGAACGAAAACTCACGCTAACAGGGTAGTGACTGGGTAGCCACGATAACTGCCAACAAAATTAGCTTATAGGTTAATTCTACCTTGTCTGAAATTAGCCTATAGGTTAATATTAATAGAAATGGGAGGTCACATGTTTAGCGTTGTTTATCACCCGGAAGCCAGGGAAGAAGCCACAGCATTACCCGTAAAAATCAGGGTGAAGTTTGACCGTCTCATCGGCAAACTGGAGTATGACGCCCGATTACTGCGGGAGCCGGACACGAAGCCCCTGGGCGATGGACTTTTTGAGATCCGCACGATGGGGACGGACATAGCCAGGGGAATCTGGGTATACCACAAAGGCAATACCATCATCATGCTCCGTGTTTTCATCAAGAAGTCACAGAAAACGCCAGCGAAAGAAATCGATCTCGCCAAAAAGCGGTTAGCGGAGGTACTTAATGAAACTGGTAAGCCATAAAGAACTGCATAACGAGTGGATGCAGGACGATGAATATCGCGCTGCATGGCAGGAAGAAGAACGTAAGGAAAAGCTCAGGGAGCTGCTTGCTGAATGGCGCAAGCATGACAACCTGACAAAAGCGCAGGTTGCTGAACGCATGGGGGTTACACCTCCGGTTATTTCTCGCCTGGAAAACAACATCACCAAAGCCAGCATCGACACACTGACCCGCTACGCTCACGCCTGCGGCATCAAGAAACCTGTCATTGCCCTGTACTGAATAGCCAGCCCTCCGGGGCTGGCCTTTTTGTTTCGGTCAGTCCCAAAATTTTGTTAAAGCAAGTTTAAAATGTCACCTGTTTCTCCAAAGTTGAAATGTCACTTCTAAGCCAATCTATTTATACATAATCTTTACATCTTTCCCCGGTGACAAAGTGCTAATTGGTCTGTAATGTTCAATGTGTGGCAGGCAAGCCGCCGGTGACTTAGGGAAGGTGCGAACAAGTTCCTGATATGAGATCATCATATTCATCCGGAGCGCATCCCAGAGGGACATCATGAGCC
>NZ_JAOWGT010000065.1:0-12606 GCF_030333005.1 Citrobacter sp. Cpo030
GGTAATGACTCCAACTTACTGATAGTGTTTTATGTTCAGATAATGCCCGATGACTTTGTCATGCAGCTCCACCGATTTTGAGAACGACAGTGACTTCCTGCCCAGCCTTGCCAGATGTTGCCTCAGATTCAGGTTATGCCGCTCAATGCGCTGCGTATATCGCTTGCTGATTACGTGCAGTTCTCCCTTCAGGCGTGATTCATAAAGCGGCCAGCCATCCGTCATCCATACCACGACCTCAAAGGTCGACAGCAGGCCCGGAAGACGCTCCAGCGTGGCCAGCGTGCGTTCACCGAATACGTGCGCCACAACCGTCCTCCGTATCCTGTCATACGCGTAAAACAACCAGCGCTGGCGTGATTTAGCACCGACGTAACCCCACTGTTCGTCCATTTCCGCGCAAACAATGACGTCACTGCCCGGTTGTATGCGTGAGTTTACCGACTGCGGCCTGAGTTTTTTAAGTGTCGTAAAATCGTGTTGAGGCCAACGCCCATAATGCGTGCACTGGCGCGACATCCGACGCCATTCATGGCCATATCAATAATTTTCTGGTGTGTACCGGGCTGAGAGGCGGTGTAAGTAAACTGTAGCTGCCATGTTTTACGGCAGTGAGAGCAGAGATAGCGCTGATGTCCGGCAGTACTTTTACCGTTACGCACCACGCCTTCAGTAGCTGAACAGGAGGGACAGCTGATAGAAACAGAAGCCACTGGAGCACCTCAAAAACACCATCATACACTAAATCAGTAAGTTGGCACCATTACCCGAATTACCAGCGTCTGCTCTTGGCACACAGCAGCCGTTAAGATGTAAGGCCTTACGCCAACTAAATCTAATGGGACAGATTTAGTTGGTGATGGTCAAGTAATCTGCAAACGGTCACCAAGTAAAATGCAAATGGGTAGTCAAGTCCGATGCAATTACGCAGCCCGGCAAGGTGGGCCGATTCCCATATCGACATGTATGTAGCTTGTGTTATCCGTGGATTGTGCAGCTCAGCGGGTCGCTGGTCGTATGGCGTAGTGTCCCCCGTAACCGGCCGCGTGCGGCCGCTAACGCGCAGTACGGCGCCGCGACCCGAAGGCGGGCCGCCGTTCCCGCGCGCAGGCGCGCGGCGCCCACTGCGCACCACCGTGGGGGACGTGCGGCAGCTGCGTGGCGGCGGGCTGGGTTATGGCTTTGCAGGGAGGGGCTGGGCCGGGCGATACGGTCAGCGTTGCGGTTTCCGGCGATTTGCGGCCGGTGCCCGTTTAAGTCCGGCGTGGTCGCCTTCCATGCCCTGACGGGCATAAGAAAATAAAACCGCCATGCTGCGGTCATTCATGATTTTGTGGTGTAGCGATAAATAGTCATGCGAGAAACGTTGAAGCGCTTAGCAACTGCACCAACTGTCATTTCAGGATCAGCAAGTAAGATTCTAATTTGTTTAACATCTTCTTCAGAAAGTGACGGTTTTCTCCCTCCCACACGGCCCCTTGCGCGTGCAGCTGCAAGGCCTGAGCGCGTTCTTTCAATATTGCGGTTGCGTTCAAAGCTAGAGAATATCGCCATCAGATGAGTATAGATTTCCCCTATAACTGGCGCATTTGTGTCTATTCTGTCCTTGATGGCTATGAAAGTTATTCCGCGTTTCTTCAGGTCGTCGAGTAAAGTAATGACTTGACCCAATGAACCGCCGAGCCGATCTAGTGCCCAAACTACTAGGGTATCTCCCTCGCGCAATGCTTTCAGGCAGTTCTCCAGTTCCGGCGCACCTTTTTTGTCGCGCTTGGGGCCGCTACGTGAGGTCTGATCCTGATAGATTTGCTCACATCCAGCTTTTGTTAGTTCGTCAACCTGGTGCGCCACATCCTGAAGATGCGTAGATTTACGTGCATAGCCGATTTTCATTCTTTTCTCGCTAATTAGTTATGGGGTTATTGTTATGTTGATACAGTAACGAGTTTTGTTACATGAGGGGAGTCATTTTTCGGGAGAAGTCAGGACTTTTCAAGACTGTCACAAAAACCATCGTTTTTGATACATTAATTTAACCAATAGGTTGCAGATCAAATCGTCTGTAACAGCCTTTCTGGCTGTTTGTATATAATCATGAAAAAATGGTGAGTAGAGTTTCAGGGTAACAGGGGATGCTTATGTCGGTTTTCCACAACTGGCTACTTGAGATCGCATGTGAGAATTACTTCGTCTACATCAAACGCCTTTCCGCCAACGATACCGGCGCAACAGGTGGTCACCAGGTAGGGCTTTATATCCCTTCAGGTATCGTTGAAAAACTCTTTCCGTCTATCAACCATACCCGTGAACTGAACCCTTCGGTTTTTCTCACCGCACATGTGTCATCGCATGATTGCCCTGACAGCGAAGCCCGGGCAATTTATTATAACAGCCGTCATTTTGGTAAAACCCGGAATGAAAAAAGGATTACCCGCTGGGGTAGAGGCAGCCCACTTCAGAATCCTGAAAATACAGGGGCTCTGACGCTCCTGGCTTTCAAGCTTGATGAGCAAGGGGGGGACTGTAAGGAAGTAAATATTTGGGTATGCGCCAGCACTGATGAAGAGGACGTCATTGAGACCGCTATTGGTGAAGTTATACCCGGAGCGCTTATATCCGGCCCCGCAGGACAGATTCTAGGCGGACTATCTCTACAGCAAGCGCCAGTAAATCATAAATATATTCTACCTGAAGACTGGCACCTGCGCTTTCCGTCGGGAAGTGAAATTATTCAGTATGCAGCCAGCCATTATGTGAAAAATTCCCTTGATCCGGATGAGCAACTTCTTGACCGCCGGCGCGTGGAGTACGACATATTTCTATTGGTTGAGGAACTGCATGTTCTGGATATCATCCGGAAAGGATTTGGCTCTGTGGATGAATTTATTGCGCTGGCCAATTCTGTCAGCAATCGCCGTAAATCCAGAGCCGGGAAGTCGCTGGAACTGCACCTGGAGCATCTATTCATTGAGCACGGCCTGCGACACTTTGCGACGCAGGCCATCACAGAAGGTAATAAAAAACCCGATTTCCTTTTCCCTTCCGCAGGGGCTTACCACGATACTGAGTTTCCCGTAGAAAATCTGCGCATGCTGGCAGTCAAGACTACCTGTAAGGATCGCTGGCGTCAGATACTGAATGAGGCCGATAAAATTCATCAGGTGCATCTGTTTACACTCCAAGAGGGAGTTTCTCTGGCTCAATATCGGGAGATGCGGGAGTCGGGTGTCAGATTGGTCGTGCCATCATCGCTGCACAAAAAATACCCGGAGGCGGTGAGAGCTGAGCTAATGACGCTAGGTGCGTTTATTGCTGAGCTGACAGGGCTTTACGCAGATATTCCATAGATTATCTCCCGGCATAAATACCGGGAGGAGCGATCAGATTCGTTCAACCTTGCACGAATCGGCATTAACCGCTTTCAGGATATAAGGTTCAAGCAGTTTGGCTACGGCTTCAAACACGGGCACCACTACGGAGTTACCGAACTGCCTGTACGACTGAGTGTCTGACACAGGAATGCGAAAAGGCCTGCCATCTACTTTTTCAAAACCCATAAGGCGCGCGCACTCTCGTGGAGTCAGCCTGCGGGGCCGATGCGCCTGATTTTCTTCGTTCGCGAAGTCTGTTTCACCTGTGGCCATATCCCAGCCACGGTCTATCAGAATTTCAGACCCGTCTTTGTGATAGCGAGCAGAAAGCGTACGGGCAATGCTTTCTTTATTTTCAGGATTAACGAGGCCAAAACCGAATCCGTTACCCTTAGCTGCGTGCTTTTTGGCGTAGTTATAGAGATACTCCCAGAGTTTCGGCGTCAGTATATATTTGCTGTCAACCACGGGTTCCAGCAGTTCGCCAAATGACGGACGCTGTTCCGGATAAAAACGACTAATATCGCGCAGGGTAAAGCCCTGGTGAATGTTCAGATCACGACGGAAACCGACCAAAACGATACGTTCTCGGTGCTGAGGTAAAAAGTGCTTTCCGTCGATAACTTTAGGATCGTTTTTGCCCATCTCAGCTGCATCCGCAACTTCATAGCCCAGTTCGTCGAGGGTATCCATGATGACTTTAAAGGTTTTACCCTTGTCATGGCTCTTCAGGTTTTTAACGTTTTCAAGAACAAAGATGGCAGGTTTTTTTGCGCGTATAATACGCGCCACATCGAAGAAAAGCGTTCCCTGAGCCTCACATTCGAAACCATGCGCGCGCCCGAGCGAGTTTTTCTTGCTTACGCCCGCAAGGCTGAACGGTTGACAGGGGAAACCTGCTAGAAGTACATCATGATCCGGCACATGCTCATTAATGTAAGCATAGGCATCGTTTTCAGGTACTTCAGGTTTATCACTGAGCGTGACTTCCCGAATATCGAGATTGAAAGTGTGTTCCTGAGCATCGTTAAACCAGTTAGCTTTATATGTGCGCACAGCCTCTTTATTCCATTCACTGGTAAAAACGCACTGGCCACCGATGGTTTCGAAGCCCTTCCGTATACCTCCAATCCCAGCAAACAGGTCAATAAACCGGAAGGCATAGTCAGGGTGATGTGCAGGCGCTTCCGGAAGCATTTTTCGTAGAAGTTCCTCTTCGGCTAACGTCAGCGTCTTAGGTGAGCACTTACCATTAATCCAGCGATTAAGAGTCTCGCGACTCCACTCATTTTTACCAACTTTTCTAAGCAGTTCAGCCACGTACTTCTGGTCATAGATTTCCAGCACCTGCCCGAGCAGCTTTTTATCATTTTCCTGTCGCAGTTGTTCTTCCGCTTCTGCTTTCTCAAGCAGATCCTGCGCCAGTAATTCAAATTCAGACATATTGCCTCCATTGGGTCTTATGGGTGAAACTGTATCACTCATTTGACCCAGATTGAATGTTTTTATCTGGATATTTAAACAGGTTTATTGTTAGGTAACGCACGTTGGCCACGCTGGAGCGTCTTCTGGGCCTGCTGTCGGCCTTTGAGGTCGTGGTATGGATGACGGATGGCTGGCCGCTGTATGAATCCCGCCTGAAGGGAAAGCTGCACGTTATCAGCAAGCGTTACACTCAGCGCATTGAGCGACATAACCTGAATCTGAGACAACATCTGGCAAGGCTGGGACGGAAGTCACTGTCGTTCTCAAAATCGGTGGAGCTGCATGACAAGGTCATCGGGCATTATCAGAACATAAAACACTATCAGTAAGTTGGAGTCATTACCTCCATCTCGATACCGGGGCAGGTGCGCTGTTACTTTTTGGTGCCGTACAGTTTGCGATGGTGATCCACGGATTATTTAAAGGGGAATCACTCTCCGTTACCGGCTCCTCATCGTGTATAACTCCTTTCTCTCTGGCCGTTTTGTCCTGTCAGGATGTCGTCAGAACCCGGCATAACACCCTGTGCCGGGAACACAAAAGGCACGGATGAACAGGTCGTGAATATTCTTAGTGAAGCCTGCTGATGACATGTCTGGCGACAAAAAAATGCCGCCCTTAAGGGGCGGCTTATGCCAGCGTCACGGGGTTATCGTCTGACCGCCATGATGCCCGCATCGACATCCCAGATAGCGCCCGTCACCCATGAGGTTTTGTCAGACAACAGGAAGAGAATAGTGTTTGCCACATCTTCGGCAGTTCCGACGCGTCCCAGCGGGTGGAAATCGTTCAGCGACTTCATAGCATCTGCGATATCCGCTTTGTCCATGAAGCCTTCGTATATCGGCGTATGAACAATCCCGGGAGACACCGCGTTGACACGAATACCCGCGCTGGCCAGCTCAATCGCCAGATTACGCGTCAGGGCATGCAGACCCGCTTTTGCCATTGAATAGGCCGAGGCCGGCGAGTCACCCAGTGCAGCCTGAGCACCAATCGAACCGACGTTGACGATAGACCCTTCGAGCTTCGCGGCGAGCATGTTCTTCACGACATCCTGTGTAATAAAGAACGTGGCTCGGTTCAGCGAAAGATACATGTCATAATCGGCAAAGCTGTGCTCGGTAAATCCTTTGGGCATGAAGATACCGGCGGCATTCACCATCAGGCTGATATCGCGATGGTGAGCATTAATTTCCTGACGGATAGTTTCCATACCTTCTTCGGTCATCAGGTTCGCCGCGATGACCGCAACCGGTCCCAGAGGGCTCAGTTCTTTTTGCACCGCTTCGGCTTTGTCTTTTTTATTCCCGGTCAGCACGACACTGCCGCCCGCTTCCAGTACCATGCGTGCCACGGCCAGGCCCATGCCGCTGGTACCGCCGACGACGAGCAGTTTTTTACCTTTGAAAAAAGTGTTCATTTTCTGACTCCATTACTGGTGGGTAAGACGTTGCCGGCAGCGTGAAACTGCCGGCGGTTGACGGATTAAATACTGCAGCCATCCGTTCCGCAGGTCTGACCCGCAGTGGCTGAAAATTCGGTTTGCTGTTCATCCCAGACCTGACGCAGGGCATTCAAAAAGTTATCTGCTGCCTGAGCCCCGCTGATGGCATATTTTTCGTTCATCACAAAAACCGGAACGCCGCTGAGGCCAATAGACTGTGCGTGGGCTTCATCGTCGGAAACGGTGGCGCGAAAATCGTCATTTTCCAGGGCGGCTTCAGCGTCAGCTTTCGGCATACCGGCTTCTACGGCCATGGCAACGAGCTGCTGACGGTCAAAGAGAGAGCGACCTTCGGTGATACTGCCATGATAAAAACGTTCTTCCACCGCGTCCGCAATTCCGGCCTTACGCGCGGCAACCAGCAGGGTGTGTGCATCTTCTGTATCACCAAACATCATGCCGTCGAAGTTGTAGATCAGACCTTCAGATTTACCGGCGGTGCCCACCTGATTCATCATCAGCTCCGCTGAATGCTGACTGCCCAGCTTTTTAACGATGGCATCCTTAAAAGGCATCGCGGGAGTACCACCGGCCAGACGGTAGCTGTGATGGCGGATCACCACCTGGTCGCGAAATTCAAAGCGATTCAGACCCTGTTCAAATCTTTTTTTAGCAATCCAGCACCACGGGCAGACCAAATCTGACCAGATATCGATGGTAAGGGTGGGTTTCAGCGTTTGCATAATGATTCCTCAAAGACGTTGGGCGGTCGGATCTCACTTATCAGAGAACCGCGACCGTATGGGATTTATTGCGCCTGCCAGACCGGGTAATCGGTATAGCCTTTTTCCGGGGAACCACTGACGCCGTAGTAGGTGGCGCGGTCACTTTCTGCCAGTGGCCAGCCGTTTTGCATTCTTTCAACCAGATCCGGGTTAGCGATGTAGGGCACACCAAATGCCACCAGATCCAGCTCATCATCTTCCAGAGCCTGCTCTGCGATATCACGGGTAAAACCGCCGGCAGCGATGATGGTGCCTTTAAACGTGTTGCGAAAACGGCGGCGGAAGCCTTCCGGAAGTGGCGCTTTGGTGTACACCGGCTGATAGTAAAGGTGTACGTAGGCCAGTTCCCGCTGACCGAGCGCGTCGGTGATGGCTGACCAGGTTTGCTCTTCACCTTCATACGGCGCGAGGTCATAAATGCGGCCGAACGGTGACAGGCGCACGGCAACGTGGCTGTTACCCACGGCTTCCGCCACGGCGTCAATGGTCTCCAGCAGGAAACGCTGACGATTTTCCACCGAGCCGCCGTATTCGTCGGTGCGGGTGTTCAGTTCGCTACTGAGGAACTGGTCAAAGATGAATCCGTTTGCCGCCATGATTTCCACGCCGTCAAAGCCGGCTTCCATCGCCAGGCGTGCGGAGTGCACGAAGTCTGCAGTGATGCGTTTAACTTCATGCGTTTCCAGCGCGCGTGGCTGGCTTGGTACAACCGGGCCCGGTTCTCCGGATTCGGTCAGCGCAAAAACGGTGGTATTGACCGCCTGAACGGTGCCCGCTGAAACCGGCGCTATGTGGCCTGGCTGAAGAGAGACGTGAGACATACGGCCGACGTGCCAGAGCTGCGCGAAAATACGGCCACCTTTGGCGTGAACCGCTTGTGTCACCTTACGCCAGCCCTGGACGTGTTCGTCGTTGTAGATACCAGGGGTATAAAGGTAACCCCGGCCTTCTTCTGAAACCGGCATCCCTTCGGTGATGAGCAGGCCAGCAGAAGCACGCTGTGCATAGTACAAAGCCACGACCTCATCCGGCACGTCATTCATGGTGCGGGTGCGGGTCATCGGTGCCATGACTACACGGTTTTTTAACGCCAGGCCAGACAGATTGTAGGGGGTGAAAAGCTTACTCATCGTATACCTCACAAAAAACAAAAAGGAGTATCCCGGCAGGGATTTGCACAGCCCGGCAGTATCATCGACTGGACGTCGCGCACTGGAGTTGCATAAACATCTGATGGGTGGCAATATACCAACCATCTAGTAGGTAGGTCAATGGCTGTGTTGTATTTTTTTGTCATAACGCAGCCATTTCTGAATTGTCACTCATTTTGCGAGGTCATCACCATGCGTACATTAACAGCTTATAACGAAGATAATTTCCGCCAGATAGAGCAGTACAACGGAATATCGGTGGTACGTTTCTCTGCACCCTGGTGTCCGCCCTGTCAGGCCAGCGAAGAAATGTTCAGTCAGTTTGCAGACCGGCTCGATAGAGATATTCAGGTGGGGAAAGTCAATGTAGATCAGGCGCCGGTGCTGACAACCAAATACGAGATCTGGGGGCTGCCGTCTGTGCTGATATTTCATGAAGGGCAATTAGTTAAACGCATACCGGGTGTGAAACCTGCATCGGTATATGCTCAGGCTATTGCGGACATAAAAAAAGGGCAGTAATGCCCTTTTAACGTGGAATTTATTAATGCTTAACCGCGTGCCTGACCGACGGCATCCAGAGTGCGGGCTGAATAAATGACCGCCGCGCCAGCGTTGAGGTTAATCGCCACGCCCAGCGCTTCAGCAATTTCAGCGTCGGTTGCACCGGCTTTCACAGCGGCGTCGGCGTGAAAAGCAATACAGCCGTCGCAGCGGGTTGTGACTGCGCACGCCAGGGCAATGAGTTCACGCACTTTTGCGCCCAAAAGGTCAGTTTTGTTACCTGCGTTGCCCAGGGCAACCACGCCTTTCATGGTCTCGGGGGTCAGTTTGCCCAACTCGCCTAAACGTTGCATTAACTCTGAGCGATAGTTGTTCCAGTCCAGCATAGTGTCATTCTCCTGAATGAGGGGTATTAAGAAGCAGTTTTATATACTTAAGGCTGTTGGCGAAGACTTCGGGTCTGGCCGTTGCATGCGCCACTACGCTTGAGCCTTCACAGACATTAATGATCATCAAAGCAATATCTGATGGTTCGGCATGGGATGAAAACTCACCTGACTCCATGCCCGCCCTGACGACTTTTGTGAGCCACTCGATTTGCATATCGAAATAAAGTGATGTCTGTACAGTAATTGCCTGAGGCAGATTGGCGGTCTCTGCTGACAACGCACAACACAGTGGCAGTAGCGAAGCTTTATGGCTTTGCGCGAAGATATCGATGTAAGCCGCAATTCTTCTCTCCGCGCTTTTCTCAGTCGCCTCTATCTGCTCAAATACGCGTTGTGTATCAGAGAACGCCTGTATTACCACCTGCTCACCCAGAATATCTTTGGTCGGGAAATGGTGATGAATACTGGCCTTGGTGATACCCACTATTTTTGATAAATCAGCATAGCTGAATGCTGAATACCCTTTTTCGCGCATCAGGTGTTCTGCTTCGCTGAGCAGCCGTTCCCGTGTCATGGTTGTCATAATTACTCCATATAATCTACTAGTTGATAGATTATATTGTTGCTATTTTTCCGTAGCAAGTTGTATCACTGACTCAGTATCGTGCAGAGCTGAACGTCACTGCCATCCTGCATTCTGAATGGCAGCATTACATCTCTGACATCACGCCAGGCGTGTAATCATTTCAACCGGATTAGCCAGAGTATCGTGGATTGGCGAATTCTTTTGCATTTCGCTGACCAGCGCTTCTAACTCCTCGCGACTGGCGGTCTTGCTCGTAAGGTGAACATCGACGCGAATAGATTTCGCACCTTTACGCACGTTGCTGTCCAGCCCAAGGAAGCCGTTGAGGTTGATATCGAAATTAAGATCCAGCTCGATACCGTCCAGGTCGATCCCTTTTTCAGCAGCCATCATGGTAAGGGTGGCGGTATAACAGCCAGCCAGCGCCTGCATGATGTATTCAGTCGGGCTCATGCCGGTATCGGTGCCGAGTAAACCTGCGGGTTCATCACCGATATTAGAAAATTTCCCCACACGGCTGGTATCGATAACGCCGTTCTGGATTGTGGCGCCGGTCTCTGTGCGAACGGTTAATCCGCCGCTGGAACGGGCTTTCATCTGGAAAGTCAGGTTACCCAGGCCAGGCTGGCTGCGAACTGCTTCACGGGTATTGTGGATCGCAGCTGCGTCTGCAGAAGGTTTAACGGTAGTAGACATAATGGCTCCTGTAATTTCTTGATAAAAGGTATAGCTGGTGTAATCAGCACCAACCATCTAGTTGGTAGATTAATATCGCGAACCTCTTTTGTCTACTCTTTTATAAAAAATAGGGGGAAAAGAACCCAGCAGGCTGTTTTATTTCATAATAACCATTTGATTTTTTTTATAATCTTCCCAGCCGCTCACTCTTGCAGCAATCCAGCCTTTACCCGAAGGATAGTCTGGCGGGTGGTATTAAATTCCCGGGCAATAGCACTGATACTGATGCCAGCATTTAGGCGCTCTGTCACTGTTTGCTTTTGTTCCTCGCTCAGGATGGGGGGGCGACCGAAGCGTTTTCCAGCCGCTTTTGCCCTCGCAATACCTGAATACGTTCGCTCAAGCAGCAAATCCCGCTCAAACTCCGCTACAGCAGAAATTACCTGCATAGTCATTTTTCCGGCCGGACTGGTCAAGTCAACGCCTCCGAGTGCGAGACAATGAACGCGAATATCTAAAGCCGCCAGTTGCTCTACTGTTTTTCGGATATCCATCGCATTACGACCCAGACGGTCAAGTTTGGTGACAATCAGTACATCCCCATTTTCCATGCGATCTAGCAACCGGATAAATCCGGGGCGTTCGCTGGCAGCAACCGAGCCACTGATATGCTCCTCAATAAGTCGTTGGGATCTGATGGCAAAACCCGCCGCTTCAATTTCACGACGCTGGTTTTCTGTGGTCTGTTCCAGAGTTGAGACCCTGCAGTAGGCAAAAACACGTGACATGGGAAACTTTCCGTACGAAATGGATGTCCGAATTATAACGTGTGTCCGAAATTAATTTCACTAAGTTTCGGACATGTGCTGTAAGTGGTGTACGAAACCGACCGGTTTCGGACGTTTAAGTCACATGCACGTTAACTGTCGGTATTCATCGCCTCACTAGTACTACTCTGCTAGTTCATCATGTTCTTCGAGAGCATATTCAAAATCGGCAACAAGCAAGAAATTTTCTATCCTATAAGCCTGATTTAACTTAATTCGTTGGTATCTTTCGTTCAATAATCGCCATGCTGTTTTCCGTAGTACCATCGGTACGGATTCATCTTTTAAAGTACGCATGAGCACAGAACAGGTTGTCAGAAAAGCAGCGTCCTTACGTTTTCGGTAATACGCATCAGTCGAACAAACCGCAATGATCTCGATTGATTCAGGGTGATGACAGATAGCATTAACCGTAGTTTGTTCATGTATCTGTACCTTGAGTTCAGCCTGAATTTTTGATTGATGATACATAGCCTTGAGATAGCTAAACATGATTTCCCCATCAAACAGTAAGTCGTGTCAATTCCTAGAGTTAACACATTTCTGATCATGACTCACACGTTACGTTCAGTCGGTAGCCATCTGTGCAAAAAATGCGCTTAGCGTAGGATAATTTCCTTTTTCCAAGCGGACCCCTAAGTGAACTGCAGTTGCCATGTTTTACGGCAGTGAGAGCAGAGATAGCGCTGATGTCCGGCAGTGCTTTTGCCGTTACGCACCACCCCGTCAGTAGCTGAACAGGAGGGACAGCTGATAGAAACAGAAGCCACTGGAGCACCTCAAAAACACCATCATACACTAAATCAGTAAGTTGGCAGCATCACCGGCGATTGTTACTCGTTTTGGACAAGTCAGCCTGAAGGAAAATCAGCGACGAACCGGCACTGATTATTTGCATCCTGAACGTCTGTCCTTACCTCTGACATTGCGACCATCCTTAAAGCCCGCTTTACGCAACATCAGACGTTAGTAAGTCATTCTCAATATTGCTCTAATCAAAGTGAATCCCCAGATCTGATGCAATTTATGCAAATCAAATGCTCCAGAAGACGGCTGGCAGACTATCAACAGGATATCTGTATGGCCACTCTTGCACTCTGCATTCCGATTGACGCCGCATCGTAAGTTGAAGTTTGCTAATCTTTGAGATGTAGTACCCTCTATACAGTGCGGATTTTAATTAATGGAATAAATGATTATGAGTGAAAATGATACAATCCAAAAGAAGTCTAAAAGCCAGATTAACAAAGCGGTATTCTTTACATCTGCTTTGTTAATTTTCCTTCTTGTCGCCTTTGCCGCTGTATTCCCGGATGTCGCCGACAAAAATTTTAAACTACTTCAGCAACAAATCTTCACGAATGCCAGCTGGTTCTACATCCT
>NZ_JAOWGT010000066.1:0-158853 GCF_030333005.1 Citrobacter sp. Cpo030
GGTGGCATCCACCAAAGTGCCTTGGGTCATCATGACGCCTGCTTCGGCCAGCCAGCGATTGATGGTCTTGAACAATTGACGGGCCAGTTGATGCTGCTCGAGCAGGTGGCGGAAATTCATGATGGTGGTGCGATCCGGCAGGGCGCTATCCAGGGATAATCGGGCAAACAGGCGCATGGAGGCGATTTCGTACAGGGCATCTTCCATGGCACCGTCGCTCAGGTTGTACCAATGCTGCATGCAGTGAATACGCAGCATGGTCTCCAGCGGATAGGGCCGTCGGCCATTGCCCGCCTTGGGATAAAACGGCTCGATGACAGCGGTCATATTCTGCCATGGCAGAATCTGCTCCATGCGGGAGAGGAAAATCTCTTTTCGGGTCTGACGGCGCTTAGTGCTGAATTCACTATCGGCGAAGGTGAGTTGATGGCTCATGATGTCCCTCTGGGATGCGCTCCGGATGAATATGATGATCTCATATCAGGAACTTGTTCGCACCTTCCCTGGGTGAACGAGGAACTGAGAGAAAAGTTTTTCATAGCCTTCGCCACGAATTTGCTCAACAACTTGACCGAAACCAAGTACCAGAAGATAGGATCGCCCTACTTATGGGGCATGAAAGAGGCAAAACGGAATCTTTTAAAACTTATTCTAAACATGCCGCATCAGTTAAAGAATTAGCGGCATATATTGAATTAGTCAGCTTTGAGAAAGTATTTTTTTAAAGCTGACCTAATCGCCGCTATATTTGTATATACTGTACTCGTACGGTTTATAATTCGATCTTACGTGAAAACAAACAAACGTATGACCACTCATTTACCGGCGGCGATTTTTCGATATTCTGATTTATTAATGTAGCCTGTTGAGATTTAAAAATAATTGTACCGCGATGGCCGGGTGCTTCAGCACTTTCAAAAACCCATGTATCCCCACGTACTGTTATTTCAGTAACCTTTTCATCATATATAAGTGCTTCTGCTTTTCCTGACTCAGTTATATGTGTATAAAAAGCCTTTCCTTCATCGCATACCCATACGTCCCACTGAGATTTCACAGAGGTATCTTTGCAACCAACCATCAAAAATGGCAAAAAAATCATTATTTTTTTCATACAGCAGTACTAATCCCCACCATCCAAATTATAGTATAACGCATTGTTAAATAGGTCATTTCACTCCGTTATAACCATCCATGAATGTATCTTTTAGAGTCTGCCCCCAAAGTTGAGAAGCTCGTGCATCAGGCGTTATTTGTGTTTTGTGCTCTTTCATATTCATGTATGTTTCTGTCCCGCTCGTTGCATGTGCAGACGCCTGATTAATTTCTTCGGCGACTGATTGTGCCTGCTCGAGCGTGAACCCTTTTATTTTCGCCTCTTGCCCTTGCTTATAGATTTTTTGATAAGTAGGCAAATTTGATCGTGCTGTTTCTGTTGGATTCTTGACGTAATTCCCGCCAGACATCGTTGGATCATGACGCGCATAATAAAGTGCATGCCGCTCTGGAGAAGACTTAGATGCGCACCCTGCGAGGGTAATGAAAGTAGCTGCTATCAATATTTTTTTCATTTTGAATCAGTTCTTATAAACGTAAAATCACAGTTAACCAGAAAGAACATTTTTCAGAGTTGATATTAGTCATTTTAAAACATAAAAATTTACAAGTAGAAAAAATCCCTTTTTCATTAATCCGTTTCGGCGGCCAATTTAGCCGCCTGTATTCGTTAGTGGCTGGGGTAGTCGCGGGCTAGGTCTGCGAAAATCCGCGCCACCTCTTCGTTAGCTTGGCGGATTTGCTCAGCCAATGCGGCCTCGTCGTCAGCTTTCGCCGCCGCTCTTGCGTTCGCGCTGGTAGGGTTGACCGTCGCGTTCAGTAGATCAGTGACCTTTTGCAGTAGCGACACGCTCAGCGCTGCGGATTTCTTACAGATGACTCGCGCTGATTGCTCTTCGCGGCTCAGCTCCTGCACCGGCGTTAAACCGCCGGGCCAGTGGCGCGGATCGGCCTCATTCATCACGACGCCGGTTAGCGTCGCGGCCAGTTCTTCCAGTTCTTTTAATCGTGGGTTAGCCATTCACTGCCTCTTGATAAGTGTCATCTTTAGCCGCCGGGGCGGCGTAAATCAGCACCAGCTGGTCGCCGACGTAGCCCGATACGAAGACGCGGCGTGCTGTATGGTGGCGTAACTCGCTCACAGCTGCACAACGTTCGTTAAAGCTCAGCGCCCGCCACCAACTGCAAGCCGGTAATGTTTCCAAGTCGAATAGACTCACGCGGCCACGTTCCTGCACCAGCTGCGTCAGGCGATCAGCATTAGCCACTGTGGCTTTGTGCTTCGCCTTGCTCCAGCGTGCGAACGGTTCGGGCTGATATGAGTATTCAGCATGATCCAGCGTGCGCTTTGAGAGGGGGTAAACCGGGTTCCCGCCGCCGGTGCTTTGCTCGGGTATACTCAGAATCCAGGCAGCTACACAAAAGGCGTGCATCGGGATGTAATCGCGCATTGCGCCGCCACAAGCGTGGTTTTTAACGTGGCTAACCCAACGTTCTACCGCGTGTTTGTAGCCGTAAGCGCTGCGGTGGGTGTTGAAGCTCTTACGCTGGGTTTTGACCAGATCAAAATGGGTCAGCCAATCGACGCAATGGCGAACGGCATCGAGAAAGGTTTCGCCGCTCTCTTCGGTCAGAATATCCACCGGCTTACCGTGTTTGTTCGGATAGCTGGGAGAAAACGAATATTTATTTTCCGTCGGATATTTATTTACGATCTCAATTAACGCGCGTTCGACCGTATTCAAATTAATAGATTTAGCCGCCTCGGTAAAATATATCGTGCGTAGTTCTATCGCATCGCGGGCGGCATGCATTGCCGTAGTCATGCGGGGTTAATCCTTATCGCTGGGTGTATGAAGCACTCCTATATTTTACCCTATGCCGTATATTAATTGTTAATAAACACTGACCATGAGCCAGAAATATAAGACTTTTTTATAAAATCTTGAAGGGAAGACTATGGGTTAAATAAAAAAAGGGTGGGGTAAATAAGCATGCTTTTTATTATTTGCACTAGGTGTATATACACGAACATTTAGAATTGCGCGTATTTTACCGGCGAATATAGAGAGAGTGTGCGCCCTGCGTTTTTGGGGGTAGGCCCGTCGGCGAGCCTATGAGCCAGTAGGGCCGTAGGGGGTTCCCCCCTCCGCCTTATCGCCTTTGACCTATTTCCGATACGCTGGCTTTATCCCACGGCTTACCGCCTCCTGTTGTGTAGCCTGCGGCATTTAGTTCGGTGGCTACGGCGGCGGGCGCTATGCCCTGCTTGTAACGTTCCATCAGAATAGCCATTGCTGCGGCATCGGTATCAAGGCGGCGGCGTGCTGCTGCCGTGGATGGCTTTGTTGCTGTCGCGGGTGCGGCTGGCTGCTGCATCAGCAATGCTAACTGGCGCTCAACCTCAGTGACGCGGGCGGCAGATCTGCGCCGTTCGATACGCTGCCGGTAACGTTAGCCGCCTCGGTTAGTGGTGCTCCACTAGCCAGCACATAACGAATCGCGGTCACAATCCAGGCGCTACGGCTTAGGCCAGCTGCGCGGGCGGCTTCATCAGCTGCGGCCAGCTCTGCGGGATCGATGTTTATTGATGTGGGGCGGTTCTTCATCGGTTAGTCTCTGGCGGGAATTATATCACTAACAGTTAACTATCAATTAGTTAAGCGCCTAGCCTGTCGCGGCCCGACCGGGTATAATACGGCCTGTGCGTTGGCGCGCGCTTGCTGGTTGTATGGATACAAGAAGGCCCACTGTCGAAAGATAGAGGGCCTTTTTTCTGTCTGCTGCTTACGCCGCGTGTTGAATATATTTCAACGCGGCTAATAGGTAGGACGCATTAAAACTGGCCTCGCGATAGTGGCTGGCGGTGGTGCTGCCGGTGGCTTGATAATGTTCAAAGAAAGCGTGCGCCTCTTTGGGGCTGATAGCTCGGCGCTTGCCGTCAGGCTTCGCCACCGTAACGCGGCCCCCATCGGTGAACATAACGAACGGCTTCGCCTGTGGACCGGTGGTTAAGTCGGTTGGTACATGAAACGCGTTAGCCATTACGCTGTAGAAACTGGCGGCAGTAATCTGCTGCATGTGACTATCCCTGTGCATGTGTGGTCATTGAATATGCGCGCTATAATAGCGGGCTGGCAACCTTCAATTAATCCAATTAGCCGAACTCGGCCAGTGTGGCGGTGCGTTCGGCGGCCAGTTCCTTAGCTACGCGGCTAATCGTGGTCGGGCTGTAGCTGTGGCGGCGGTGGATCTCTCGCTGTGGCATACCTTCATCCAGCAATTTAGCGATGTGCGCGCGCTTGGCTTCGTCTACTGGGCGGCCCTTGTACTTGGTTTCATCCTGGCGCGCTGCGGCGATGCCCTGCGCCTGGCGGCGGCGGCGGTCTGCGTAGTCTTTACGTGCAACGGCGGCCAGCGTTTCCAGCATCATTCTTGTTTGGCCCTTCATCAAGCGGCGGTGAAACTCGCGCGCGCTGGCTTCTGCTGGGTCTAATTCTGCCGCCGGTGTCAGTGCTTTGAGCGCGTCGTAAGTCATAGCCAGGTCAAGCGACACGATAGCCAGCTCTTTAGCGTCGATGGTTGCTATTAACTTATTCCAATCGGCCTCGTCTAAACGGGTCAGGCGGTCTACTGCTTCGATTAACAGCACGTCGCCAGGCTGTGCGATTTCAATCAATTTCATCAGCGCGGGGCGATCCAATTTAGCGCCGCTCAGGTTCTCAATGAATGGGGCGGCAATGGTGCGGCCGTAACTGGCAGCGAACTTCTCAAGCTGGGATTTTGCGCGGGTCGCGTCCTGCTCGTTGGTGCTGGCACGAAGGTAAGAGTAAATGCGGTTAGTCATGGGCTGAATCTCTCTGGCGCTACATTATATGTGTTACACTTTAAAAGTTACATTATAGGTTGTCAAACATATTTAGTGTAACATCTGTAACGCGCATTCTACCGCTACGCTAAACGCTACACTTGGGGCATACCCAATATGTAACGGGCATATCTTGCCGCCTAGCTACCTGCCAGGCACAAAAAGCCAGCTCGGCGGCTGGCTGGTGGGCGATGCTGGGTAATATTTTGGATGTTGTAACTATGGTTAGCGGCCGTCCAACTCGGCGGATCTGGCTTCTAACCAACGCAACCGGCGAAAGCTGATAACCACGGCGGCGGGTTCGGCTGCGTGCGGCTGCGGCACGCCGTTAATCGGTGGGTTAATATCGCCGCCCCGTTCGAATAGGTGAAATTGTTCATCGCGGCGCTGGCACTGGCGAACAATCTCGGCCATGTTGCGGGCCGCGCTATCAATAGTGGTTTCAATCATTGCCCTGGCTTCTTCTGCGCGGTTAGATCGATGCCCTGTTTACGGTTCCAGTTAACGGCTGCGCCGATCTCCCAACCGCTACAACCTAAACGGGCGGCTATCTCTCGGCGTGTTGCACCGGCACGGCTCAGCGCTGCCACCTCTTCGCGTAGCCATTTTTTACGCTGCTGGCGCGCCTGTACCTTGCGCCGCTTCCCCGCTGCCTCTTCCGTCACCAGCAAAGCGGCATGTTTTAGCGCTTCCTGCTGGCGCTGGTGTAGCTGGTGGGCGCGGTCAAAGTCGCCGCCCTCGATGTAGGCAAGCAACGCGCGCGCGTGACGCTGGTTGCCGGTGGCCTCTTCTTCGGTGCAGCCCTGCTGTTCTGCCGGTAGCTCGATAAACATCTTCAGCAAAGCGGCGGCCGGAACGCCGCGCCACTCTTTTAAGAGCGTGGCCGCGCCGGTTAACAGGTCGATCCCTTTTACGCTGTCCATCGTTGTTCCTTCCACTGTTCGCGAATCGCCCGCGCTTCTCTTATCTGCTGCTGGGCGGCGCGTAGTCCGTCGCCACGTTTACCGGTAGTAACTTTCGCCGCCTCTCTCGCTGCGGCACGGCGGCGGGCCTGGCGGGCGTTGGCTTTCTCGCGCTCGGTTGCGGCGGAGGCCTGGCAATGCTTCGCCAGTATGCGGGCGGCCTCAGCTTGGGCGGCGTCGCGCTCTGCTTCTGTGGCTTCTTTGTGGGCTGTGACCAATTGCAGGCCGTTAGCGGCACGGCGAAACATGCCGCGCTCTTTCAGGCTGTCGGCCTGTTGGCGTAACTCGTTCGGGGTCATGGGGTGCTCTCACGTTGGGAGCTATGTGCTGAACTCGCGGGCGATCACGACACGCGAGAACATAGAGGGAGTCTAAGTTACTTTTAGGCCGTCTTGGGGAATAATTGATGATTATTTGACCATTATCATGATAATAAGTAATAAATATTCGATTAATCATCACTTTTTCTTATAATCATTTTCCCGCGTAGCGAGCGGGCGCTTTTCTCCACCAGCAAGGCGGCCCGCACTTTTGGGGTGTAGGGGTCGAGCGACTACCGGCGGTGGGTCTGCGAAGTCGGCCGCCGTGCTTCTCTTGTTTCTCTAACTTTCTCTCAGCGTAAGAGAAGCATAAAGCCAGTGCTGGCGCGGTCTGCCGCCCGTTCTTCTATCATTCTCACGTTTTCTAAGTAAGAGAGTATTTATAAAGAAAGTAACCAATAAAATATAAAAAAAATGAAAAGCTAAAAAGTAAGAGAATGAGAGAAATATAGCTTCTAAGCATTGGTATTACTGGGTTTATGCTTCTCTTAACTTGAGAGAATCTAAGAGAATGAGAGAAGCATTAACGAGGACGGCGGCGAACTCGGCCATAAAAAACCCGGCGCTGTGGCCGGGTTGCTGGTTGCTGGTTGCTGATTACAGTTTCTTGAGTAGCGTTACTTGCTCGCCACCTTTGCGCGCCTCCACTTTGACAACGCCAGCTTTGAGCAATGAATCAAAAGCGACGTCGAACGGGTCAACCTGCCCCGCCAGCTTGGCCGCTTGTCGCGCCTGGCGCATTACTTTACCGCGCGTTGTACCTTCGCAGATCTTCGACTTTGACGCGCTGCCGTGGCGGCGTGGATCTTGCAGATAGTTAACGATAGCCAGCTTCAGCGCTGCGCCAACTGTCGGGGCGCTGTTCGCATCAATCATGCCGCGCATTGATGCGGTGCTTACGTTAAAAATCTTTGTGGCCCAATGATAGGCGGCAATATCGATAACGCCGGTATCGAGCGCCGTTAACGTCGCCAGCTCGTCAACGCGAAGCATAGCGCGACGGTAAATAGCGCCTAACGTTGGATGCTCGCGGTACTCTTCATCCTCGAAAATCTGCTTCAGGCGTTCGCGGTACTCCTGCGCCTCTTCGGTTAGCTGATATTCAGGCTGGCCGTGTTGGCTCAGGTCGTCAAAGTCCACGCCGCCCAACATTGCCCCCAGCTTGCGAAGGATCGCCGCCGTTTCTGGTGCGTCGGTGTCGAACTCCGGCACATTGTCGCGTAGGCGTCCGACTTCCTCACCGGCCAGCAAGATAAGCGCGGCTCAGTAACCCACTGTCAGCGGCGTTATCGCTGATAAAGCGGGAGAACGTGGCCGGAACGGCTGAAAGCAGCGCGGCAAATACCGGATTACGAACGCCTTTGATAACCAGCGTTTCACGTAAAGCGAGGCGGCGTAATGCTTTCTCTCCGCCCTTAATGATGCGCTCGGCCTTATTCTTCGGCATGATTTTACGCTTCGGTTTCTCGCCGCTCTCCCAAATCGCCAACGCTGCGGCCGCTTCCTCTAATTTATTCTCTAACGCTTCGCGCTTTGTGGTAATGGCGTGTAACTCTTCCTCACGGTGTAAGCCGGAATAAGAGAAGCGTTTCGCGGTAATAACCTCCAGCAAAACAGATCCGATCCCTGCGGTAAACGTCGCCGCGTTGCGGTTCCCCATCGCGGAAAATAGCTGGTCGGCTTCGTCGCCAATAACCAGCGTCGATCCGTAGCGCTTCGGCTTCGCGCGCTCTGCCTGGACGGGGTCAGCCTCCCAAACATCGACGGCGTTTCGTAACACGTTGCGCATAACTTCTTTGTCGCTGCGTGGTTTCGCCAGCGCGAAGCGCACGCAACTTTCATCATTCAGCGTCAGGCTGTCGAGCATGTCCTTAACGTAGCTCTGCCCCTGCTCTTTACCGGCTGCGGATAGCGCCAACGTGATAGTAAGCGGGGATAATTTGCCGCCGTTTACTGAACGCTTGCCAGATAGGCCGCCCACGACGGCGGTTAACTGAATGGCGGCGGCGATCGATGCCATAGGTAACGAGCGGTGCGCCAGGCGCTCAACGTCGCGGTAAATCTCCCCCAGCAATCCGGGCGGGCTGAAAATGTCCACGGCGGCCAGATCTGCAAACGGGTCGGCCGCTGCGTCGTAGTCCTCTAACCCCGCCAGCGTTTCGGCGGGTTCCTGCGGCCCCAGGTCGGGGAAGTCGTCAGCGTTGGCAACGTCGAAACGTTCGCCGCCCCATACGCGCGCGGCCAGCTCCGGCGAACATCCCAGCATAACGGCCGCAACGTATTGCGAAGATTTGCCCTGTTGCTTGCACTCTTCGCAGTGGGCGCGCCAGGTTGCGCGCTCGCTCTGAAAGCGGGATAACGTAGCGTCGCCGTCGATTTGCAATGCAAAGCTGGTATCGTGGCCGCGCTCGATTTCCTCGCTCTTAAACGGGTGGTCGTGCAACGTGTAAAGCCCTGGTTTGTTGCCAGGCTCGCCGCCGATGCCGATAAACCAGGCGGCCAGCTCTGCCGCGTCGCCTGTCAGCTCGTCAGGCACGGAATAAACGCCAGACTCGCGGCGCTTCTTCCCTGCGTTGGCATAGCTGAACGTGTCGGCCTCGGACAATGGCGGCAAGTCGTCGGGGAAGATCTGCGGGCCGTCGAAAATATCCAGCTTGTCGGCGTCGGCTTCAGGCATGAAATTAACCTGCACGTCACGGTAAACGCTCGGATCGAATTGCACCGGCGCGCCCTGGTAAACGTAATGCCCTGCGGCGTCGGTTGGCTCTGCTCCGGCCTGGCGCATAATCTGGCGCTCAAGCTGGGAGCAAACGGTCGCTTTCTGCTGAACGGTCACGGCTTCGGCCAGAATAAAACCGATACGGGCGCGCGGCTCTGCCTCTGTGCTGCTGGCCGTGGTATGGAAAAATGCGCGGTAGTCGTCCAACACTGCCGCGTTACCGTTGCGGCCGGTCAGCACGTCCACCAGCGACGGCGGCAAAACGTCAGCGTCGAGCGTTACCATTGAGCACGGCGCAACGTCGGACACGTTACGGCGGCGATAACAATCGTTCGCCGCGTCCTTCGTCGCTGTGTATGGGATATCGTAGCCGCTGCCGGTTACTGGCATTCCTCCATTCGCCAGGCCGCCGCCGAAATAGAACGGTAAAAGGTTCTTTAAATCTGCGCGGCCAGCGTCGCTATCTTCCTTCAGCTTTTGGCCGTGGGCGGTCAGCAAGGCGCAAAGCTCGTCGATATTGCGCGCGGCCTTGTGGTCGTCCTGGCTGTAATGGCTTTGCATTACGTGTTTGCCCTGTTTCTGGCTCCAGCGCTGGCGGCCGGTTGCGATTACTACCGGCGTGATAAATTTATCATCGTTCGCCGCCTGGCGAATGTCATCGGCGCGGGCGCTTACTGCTGTTTGCATACTGGTTTTTCCTGGATAGAAATTTCAATAGATGGCGCTGAAGTGCCTACGCCTGGCGCTGGTACTGCTAACGCTGCCCATTCACGGAACACCGGCGGAATGTTGGCCGCCTCACCGGTGCGGCTCAGCTCAGCGATAACACGCGCGGCCAGGTCACGACGGCGGCGGTTGGCGCGCTGCTCCGTCATGCGGGCGATCTGCTGCGGGCGGGCGGCGCGATATAACGTCAGCTCGTCGGCCGTGATGCGGTAATAATCCGTTTTGCCACGGCGGGAACGGGTAACGGTGCGGCCGTCGGGCGTCGTCGTCTGGTACTTCTCGGACGGCTTCATGATGCGCGCGACGGGGATTAGCCTGTCGTTGCGGATCGCGCTTATCGGATCGGCCGCACGTAAACCACGAAAACTAATTTCCTCCGGGCGAACATAGCCGCCGGTGATTAGCGTCGTGTGCGCCCATTCCAGCGCCTCCGCCCTCGTCAGATCTGGCACGGTTACAGTTTTTTGATTGTTGGCGCGTGGGGATTTCATGCGTCACCGCCTGCATAAGCAACGGTGGCACACTCTGCCAGTTTGGCGGTAATGGCGTCAGGATTAGCGAGAATCGCAACGATACTTGCAGCGCCGCGGTCTTCGTCTGGGTAACGTTCTGTCGCCATGTCGAATCCCAGCGACTCGGCCACCATCGAAAGGGATTCAAGCGAGGGGATCAGGCTCATTTTGCCGACTCCTTAAGCGCTGCCTTTGCCAGTAAATCACCGGCGACGGTCTGCAAGAACGCCTCCAGGTCATCAGCTTTGTATTCGTGTTTGCGGTCGTGGCTCAGGGATACCGGGCGCGGGAATAGCTCCAGATTCCAACGTCGGGCGGCGTAAATGCTGGATTTGCTAATGCCGAAGTGTTTCGCGGCCAGGTCTAACGTTAGGTATTCAGGGGTCATGCGGGTTGCTCCGGGTTATGAAATTCATAACCAGCGAAGCGGGGAGGCGGCGAACGTCGCGCACAATGAATCCTCCCCGCCTGGCTGGCGATGGGGGTTCATAGTCGCGGTGTCAGCGCCCACATTAGGCAGGCGGGGAAGGTATCGACGGGCGGGCCGTCAGGCTTCCATTACGGCTGGGTGGCTCTCTGTAATCCCAGCGTTTAAGAACGCGAATCTACCTAACAGGCGGCGCGCTTCGGGGATAGCCCTGGCGATCTGCCTGATAGTTTCAACGGGGGGTATTCTACAGGGTTAGCGCAAGGCTGTGTAAAATATTTTTTCAGAATCGCGATTCTCGCAAATCTAAGGGAGGTAGGCGGCGTTATCGTGGCGTAGACTACTCCAATGGTGGATAAGATATCTTGATAGCTTAGATTGGCTCTGGTGCGTTCGTATTACCGGCTTTCAAATTTAACTCTGCCCTTAACTGGTTCAGGTTTTCTTCCCAATTAAAACGTAAGTTTGTTGTCAGGTTGCATTGTTTTGATCTTCGTTGCCCCTGCGTGAACGCAGCATCAAATAAAACATTACGGGTGAAGTAAGAATTCAGGCAATAGAAGCCATTTAGCGCCGTGATGGGTACACCATCGATCAGCGCCGTAGGCTTTCAGCAGTAGTATCAGCGGTAACGAGCAGTAAGTCAGGTATACACTATCGTGTGCATGAAACGGGGTAGAGCCAGCCGCTTTCCCGAACTGGTTAGGAATCCCATCATTCGCCTGTTTATCCCGCGCTAAGGTCGTCGTAAGCGTCGCTGTTTTCAGAATTTTTAAAGACGCTGGCGGCGTCATTGGCTTCAAGTTGCAAACAGATACGTGTTTGAGCCTAGAAACTACACGCCGATGTGAGTTAATATCCTGATCGCCACTACTAACCACAGCGGCATTTTCTTGTGATGGGATTTACTGCAATTTTCAGTGACAGAGAGTTAAGATATTTATCGTAACTGACTGATTTTATTGAAAATAAAATGATTGGTGCCGAAGGCCGGACTCGAACCGGCACGTATTTCTACGGTTGATTTTGAATCAACTGCGTCTACCGATTTCGCCACTCCGGCACGGAAGGGATGCGGAAAACGTTGTGGATTATACCTGTCATGCGCCACCATGCAAGCGCCAGCGTGTGTCTGGCTCGCTAAGTGTTGAAAATTTCAGCATTACCTTTCTTAGCTGTAACCCTCATCACAGTTTGCCCTCTCCTTAATCCCCCCTTCTGCGAAGCGTCCCGTTTCCCCATGCTCTACACTTCCAGTTCAACACCATACTGAGGGAAACACGATGTCGATGATAAAAAGCTACGCTGCAAAAGCGGCGGGCAGCGAACTCGAACTCTATGAATATGATGCGGGCGAGCTTAAGCCGGAAGATGTCGAAGTCCAGGTCGATTACTGCGGTATCTGCCATTCTGATTTGTCGATGATCGACAACGAATGGGGATTCTCTCAGTATCCGCTGGTTGCCGGGCATGAGGTGATTGGTCGCGTGGCGGCGCTCGGCAGCGCGGCGCAGGATAAGGGCCTGAAGGTTGGTCAGCGCGTCGGGATTGGCTGGACGGCGCGCAGCTGCGGGCACTGCGACGCCTGTATCAGCGGTAATCAGATTAATTGTCTGGAAGGGTCCGTGCCCACGATACTCAATCGCGGTGGCTTTGCCGAGAAGCTGCGGGCCGACTGGCAGTGGGTGATCCCGTTGCCGGAGAGTATCGATCTTGCGGCCGCTGGCCCATTACTGTGCGGCGGCATCACGGTGTTCAAACCACTGCTGATGCACCATATCACCGCCACCAGCCGCGTCGGGGTGATCGGCATCGGCGGCCTGGGGCATATCGCCATTAAGCTGTTACATGCGATGGGTTGCGAAGTGACCGCGTTCAGCTCCAATCCGGCGAAAGAGCAGGAAGTGCTGGCGATGGGGGCGGATAAAGTGGTCAACAGCCGCGATCCGGATGCGCTAAAAGCGCTGGCGGGCCAGTTCGATCTCATTATTAACACGGTTAACGTCGATCTCGACTGGCAGCCCTATTTTGAAGCGCTGGCCTACGGCGGTAACTTCCATACCGTCGGCGCGGTGCTGAAGCCGCTGCCGGTTCCGGCGTTCACCTTAATTGCCGGCGATCGCAGTATCTCTGGTTCGGCGACCGGTACGCCGTTCGAACTGCGCAAGCTGATGAAGTTTGCCGGGCGCAGCAAGGTGTCGCCCACCACCGAACTGTACCCGATGTCGCAAATTAACGAAGCTATCCAGCACGTGCGTGACGGCAAAGCCCGCTACCGCGTAGTGCTTAAAGCCGACTTCTGATCGTCTTTGCCGGGTGGCGTAAGCTTCCCGGCTATTCTCCCCGCTATTCCTGACAGGTTAAATTCTCCTCACAATCTCCGCAATTTAGCGGTGAAGAGTGCGTCACGGTTGCCTATACTCCAGGCAGGATAAATGGAGGAAATCTCAATGAGCGCACCCCTGCTAATTGCCCGCACGCCGGACACCGAACTGTTTTTACTGCCAGGCATGGCCAACCGTCACGGGCTGATTACCGGCGCGACCGGGACCGGTAAAACCGTCACGCTACAGAAGCTGGCCGAATCGTTGTCCGAGATTGGCGTGCCGGTATTTATGGCCGATGTGAAAGGTGACTTAACCGGTGTAGCCGAGGAAGGACAAGCCTCTGAAAAGCTGCTCGCCCGCCTGAAAAACATCGGCATTACCGACTGGCAACCGCATGCTAATCCGGTCACGGTGTGGGATATCTTCGGCGAAAAAGGTCACCCCGTGCGGGCCACGGTATCAGACCTCGGTCCGCTGCTGCTGGCCCGTCTGCTGAACCTCAACGACGTGCAGTCCGGTGTGCTGGATATTATCTTCCGTATTGCCGATGACCAGGGTCTGTTGCTGCTCGATTTCAAAGACCTGCGGGCCATCACCCAGTACATTGGCGATAACGCTAAATCCTTCCAGAATCAGTACGGCAATATCAGTAGCGCCTCGGTTGGGGCTATCCAGCGCGGGCTACTGTCGCTGGAGCAGCAGGGAGCGGCACACTTCTTTGGCGAACCGATGCTGGACATCAAAGACTGGATGCGTACCGACGCCAGCGGCAAAGGGATGATTAATATCCTCAGCGCCGAGAAGCTCTACCAGATGCCCAAACTGTACGCCGCCAGCCTGCTGTGGATGCTCTCCGAGCTGTATGAACAGTTGCCGGAAGCGGGCGATCTGGAGAAACCAAAACTGGTGTTCTTCTTCGATGAAGCACACCTGCTGTTCAACGATGCTCCGCAGGTGCTGCTGGATAAAATCGAACAGGTGATCCGCCTGATCCGCTCGAAAGGGGTCGGCGTGTGGTTCGTCTCGCAAAACCCGTCGGATATTCCGGACAACGTGCTTGGTCAGTTGGGAAACCGTGTGCAACATGCCCTGCGCGCGTTCACGCCGAAAGATCAGAAAGCGGTGAAAACCGCGGCGCAAACCATGCGCGCCAACCCGGCATTTGATACCGAAAAAGCCATTCAGGAGCTGGGAACCGGTGAGGCGCTGGTGTCGTTTCTGGACGCCAAAGGCAGCCCGTCGGTGGTTGAACGAGCAATGGTGATTGCGCCATGCTCACGGATGGGACCGGTGACGGACGACGAGCGCAACGGGCTGATTAATCACTCTTCGTTGTACGGTAAATATGAAGAAGAGATCGACCGCGAGTCCGCCTATGAACGTTTACAGCAAGGCGTGCAGGCCAGTACCGAGCAGCAAAATACGCCTCCCGCCAACGGTAAAGCTGTCGATGTGGACGGCGGTATTCTCGGTGGGTTGAAGGATATTCTGTTTGGCAGCACCGGACCGCGCGGCGGTAAGCGCGATGGCGTAGTGCAGAGCGTGGCGAAAAGCGCGGCGCGACAGGTTACCAATCAGATAATCCGCGGCATGTTGGGGAGTTTGATGGGCGGGAGAAAACGCTAGCCCCGCGTTACGTTGCCGGATGGCGGCGTAAACGCCTTATCCGGCCTACGGGTCCGGAGTAGGCCTGAAAAGCGCAACGCCATCAGGCCTACGATTACTGTGATTACGACTTACGCAGCATCAGCCACAGGCTTATCAGGAAGAAGCTGGCGCTTGGCAGCAGCGCACCGATAATCGGCGGAATGCCGTACACCAGCGTCAGCGGGCCAAAGATTTGGTCCAGCACATAGAACACAAAGCCAAAGCTAATCCCTGTCACCACGCGCACGCCCATCGGGACGCTACGCAGCGGACCAAAGATAAACGACAGCGCCATCAGCATCATGACCGCTACAGACAGCGGCTGGAAGACTTTGCTCCACATATTGAGCTGATAGCGTCCGGCATCCTGGCCGCTCGACTTCAGGTACTTCACGTAGTTATGCAGACCGCTAATCGACAGCGCGTCAGGATCCAACGCCACAACGCCGAGCTTGTCGGGTGTCAGGTTGGTTTTCCAGGTGCCGCTCACCGTTTGCGAGCCGGTGATTTGCTTCGGATCGGTCAGGTTGGATTCATCTACCTGCGACAAACGCCAGACCTTCTGCTCCGGGTCAAACGTCGCGCTCGCAGCGTAGCGTACAGACTGCAGACGGCGCTTGTCGTTAAACGAGTAGATGCTAATCCCGCCTAACTCTGCGTCGCCTTTCACCCGCTCGATGTAGACAAAGCTGTCACCGTCTTTCGCCCACAACCCCTGCTGGGTAGAGAGCAACGAGCCGCCGTACATCTGCTGCGCACGGTAGTTACGCGCCATCTGTTCGCCTTGTGGCGCGACCCATTCGCCGATAGCCATCGTCAGCAGCACCAGCGGAATCGCGGTTTTCATCACCGACAACGCCACCTGCATACGGGTAAAGCCAGAAGCCTGCATCACCACCAGTTCACTACGCTGGGCCAGCATGCCCAATCCCAGCAATGCACCCAGCAGCGCCGCCATCGGGAAGAAGATCTGGATATCTTTCGGCGCACTGAGCAGGGTATACAGCCCGGCGCCCATCGCATCGTAGCTCCCCTGCCCGGCTTTTTTCAGCTGGTCGACAAACTTGATGATCCCGGAGAGCGACACCAGCATGAACAGCGTCATCATGATGGTGGTGAAAATGGTTTTACCGATATAGCGGTCAAGTACACCAAAAGGCTGCATTATACCGCTCCTTTACGCATAAAACGGGCACGCAAGCGGCGCATCGGCACCGTATCCCAGAGGTTAAGCACAATCGCGAGCGCCAGATACGCCAGGTTAACCGTCCACATCCAGAACACCGGATCCAGCTTACCTTTACCGCCGTTCGACTTCAGCGACGTCTGAACCAGGAAGAACAGCAAATAGAGCAGCATTGCTGGCAGCATCGACAGCACGCGCCCCTGACGCGGGTTCACCACGCTCAGCGGTACGACCATCAGCGCCATCATAAATACGGTGAATACTAACGTGATACGCCAGGTTAGCTCCGCGCGGGCACGATCGGTGTCGGTCGTCCACAGCGTACGCATGTTCATCTGGTCGGTATCGTTTGGATCCAGTGCCACGGCCTGATGACCGATAATCGCCTGATAATCCTGGAAGTCGGTAATGCGGAAATCGCGCAGCAGCGCGGTACCTTCAAAGCGCGTACCCTGATTCAGCGTCACAACCTGAGAGCCATCGCGCATCTGGGTAAGATGTCCGGAATCCGCTACCACCACCGAAGGACGAGCGTTGCCTTTCGGGCGGATTTGCGCGAGGAACACGTCTTTGAAGTTGCTGCCGTCAACGCTTTCAATAAACAGCACCGAACTGCCGTTGGTCGCCTGCTGGAATTGCCCCTGAGCAAGCGCCGCCATACCGGGGTTCGCTTTCGCCTCCGCCAGGACTTCGTCCTGATGTCTGGAGGACCACGGTCCAGCCCACATCACGTTGACCGCCGCAATAATACTGGTAAACAGCGCCAGCACCATCGCCGCTTTCACGAGCACTGCCTTGCTCAGCCCGCAGGCGTGCATGACCGTAATTTCGCTTTCGGTATACAGTTTGCCCAGCGTCATCAACAGCCCGAGGAACAGGCTTAAGGGCAAGATAAGTTGCGCCATTTCTGGCACGCCCAGCCCCAGCAGCGAGAGCACCAGATTTGCCGGGATATCACCGTCAACCGCCGCACCAAGGATCCTGACCAACTTTTGACAAAAGAAGATCAAAAGCAGGATGAATAGGATCGCAAGTTGGCTTTTGAGCGTTTCCCGAACCAGATATCTTATGATTATCACTTTAAATACGCCCGTAAAAACCCGTCTTTTGCCGGAATTTAGCTTGTTTCATGGCTTAAACGTCATTTATTCTCTTGAGTCGTCGAAATCGTCGCTAAGATCATTATACTCAACGGATCCACCTCTCAGAAATTGTTCTGACGTGCCAATGCCGTAATAACGTTAAGATTAACACGAAGTCACCGCAACAGCGGGTATGAGTTACGAAAGCTTGCAATTCTATCCGTAGCCACCGCCGTTGTCTTTAAGATTCAGGAGCGTAGTGCATGGAGTTCAGTGTAAAAAGCGGTAGCCCGGAGAAACAGCGGAGTGCGTGCATCGTCGTGGGTGTCTTTGAACCACGCCGCCTCTCTCCGATTGCAGAGCAGCTCGACAAGATCAGCGACGGGTACATCAGCGCACTGCTGCGTCGCGGCGAACTGGAAGGCAAACCGGGTCAAACCCTGTTGCTGCACCATGTTCCTAACGTTCTGTCTGAGCGAATTCTCCTCATTGGTTGTGGCAAAGAGCGCGAACTTGACGAGCGCCAGTACAAGCAGGTCATTCAGAAAACCATCAATACGCTGAATGATACTGGCTCAATGGAAGCCGTCTGCTTTCTGACTGAGCTGCACGTCAAAGGGCGCAATAACTACTGGAAAGTGCGTCAGGCCGTTGAGACGGCACAGGAAACGCTGTACAGCTTTGATCAATTGAAGACCAACAAAAGCGAGCCACGTCGCCCGCTGCGTAAAATGGTCTTCAACGTACCGACCCGCCGTGAGCTGACCAGCGGTGAGCGTGCTATCCAGCACGGTCTGGCGATCGCCGCCGGCATTAAAGCGGCAAAAGATCTTGGCAACATGCCGCCGAACATCTGTAACGCCGCCTACCTGGCCTCTCAGGCGCGCCAGCTGGCAGACAGCTACAGCAAAAATGTTGTGACCCGCGTGATCGGCGAGCAGCAAATGAAAGAACTGGGCATGCACTCTTATCTGGCCGTCGGTCACGGCTCGCAGAACGAGTCGCTGATGTCGGTCATCGAGTACAAAGGTAATCCGTCCGAAGACGCGCGTCCGATTGTGCTGGTCGGTAAAGGGTTAACCTTTGACTCCGGCGGTATCTCCATCAAACCTGCCGAAGGCATGGATGAGATGAAATACGACATGTGCGGCGCGGCAGCGGTATACGGCGTGATGCGCATGGTGGCCGAGCTTCAGTTGCCTATCAACGTCGTCGGCGTGCTGGCGGGCTGTGAAAACATGCCGGGTGGCCGCGCGTATCGCCCAGGCGACGTGCTGACCACCATGTCTGGACAGACCGTTGAAGTGCTCAATACGGATGCCGAAGGCCGTCTGGTGCTGTGCGACGTGTTAACCTACGTCGAGCGTTTTGAGCCAGAAGCAGTGATTGACGTCGCGACCCTGACCGGCGCGTGCGTGATTGCGCTGGGCCATCACATCACCGGCCTGATGTCGAACCACAACCCGCTGGCGCATGAGCTGATCGGTGCGTCCGAGCAGGCTGGTGACCGCGCATGGCGTTTGCCGTTGGGTGATGAATACCAGGAGCAGTTAGAGTCCAACTTTGCGGATATGGCGAACATCGGCGGACGTCCTGGCGGTGCCATTACCGCGGGCTGCTTCCTGTCACGCTTTACCCGTAAGTACAACTGGGCGCACCTGGATATCGCCGGTACCGCATGGCGTTCAGGGAAAGCCAAAGGCGCAACCGGTCGTCCGGTGGCGTTGCTGTCGCAGTTCCTGCTCAATCGTGCCGGTTTTAACGGCGAAGAGTGATGTAAAACGCCGGGTGGCGGCTTCGCCTTACCCGGCCGACAACGTTACTCAACCGTAGGCCGGGTAAGCGTAGTGCCACCCGGCTTTGCATTTAAATCCACAACAAGAAGCCCCATATCATGAGAAACGCAACGTTCTATATTCTGGACAATGACAACACCGTCGATGGCTTAAGCGCCGTTGAACAACTGGTGTGTGAAATTGCCGCAGAACGTTGGCGTGCTGGCAAGCGCGTGCTGATCGCCTGTGAAAACGAAAAGCAGGCTCTTCGACTGGATGAAGCTCTGTGGGCGAGACCGGCAGAAAGTTTTGTTCCGCATAATCTGGCGGGAGAAGGCCCCAGAGGTGGCGCGCCGGTAGAGATTGCCTGGCCGGAGAAACGCAATAGCAGCCCGCGCGACCTGCTCATCAGTTTGCGCGTTGGCTTTGCAGATTTTGCCACCGCTTTCACAGAAGTGATAGACTTCGTTCCTTACGAAGATTCTTTGAAACAATCGGCACGCGATCGCTACAAAGCTTACCGCGTGGCTGGTTTTAACCTGAATACGGCAACCTGGAAATAATGGAAAAGACATACAACCCACAAGATATCGAACAGCCGCTTTACGAGCACTGGGAAAAGCAGGGCTATTTCAAACCTAACGGCGATGAAAGCAAAGAGTCCTTCTGCATCATGATCCCGCCGCCGAACGTCACCGGCAGTTTGCATATGGGTCATGCTTTCCAGCAAACCATCATGGATACCATGATTCGCTACCAGCGCATGCAGGGTAAAAACACCCTGTGGCAGGCCGGTACCGACCACGCGGGTATCGCTACCCAGATGGTGGTTGAGCGTAAGATTGCCGCTGAAGAAGGTAAAACCCGTCACGACTACGGTCGCGAAGCGTTTATCGACAAAATCTGGCAGTGGAAAGCGGAATCCGGCGGCACCATTACCCGTCAGATGCGCCGTCTCGGCAACTCCGTTGACTGGGAGCGCGAGCGCTTCACTATGGACGAAGGTCTTTCCAATGCCGTGAAAGAAGTCTTTGTTCGCCTGTACAAAGAAGATCTGATCTACCGTGGCAAGCGTCTGGTCAACTGGGACCCGAAACTGCGCACCGCTATTTCTGATCTGGAAGTGGAAAACCGCGAGTCTAAAGGCTCCATGTGGCACATCCGCTATCCGCTGGCTGACGGCGCGAAAACCGCAGACGGTAAAGATTACCTGGTCGTCGCCACCACCCGTCCGGAAACCGTACTGGGTGATACCGGCGTGGCTGTGAACCCGGAAGATCCGCGCTATAAAGATCTGATTGGCAAATTCGTTGTTCTGCCGCTGGTTAACCGCCGCATTCCGATCGTCGGTGATGAACACGCCGACATGGAAAAAGGCACCGGCTGCGTGAAGATCACCCCGGCACACGACTTTAACGACTACGAAGTCGGGAAACGTCACGGCCTGCCGATGATCAACATTCTGACCTTTGACGGTGACATCCGTGAAACCGCGGAAGTGTACGACACCAAAGGCGAAGAGTCCGACGTTTACTCCAATGAAATCCCGGCTGAGTTCCAGAAGCTGGAACGTTTTGCTGCGCGTAAAGCGGTGGTTGCCGCCGTTGATGCGCTGGGCCTGCTGGAAGAAATTAAACCGCACGACCTGACCGTACCTTACGGCGACCGTGGCGGCGTGGTTATCGAACCGATGCTGACCGACCAGTGGTACGTCCGTGCCGACGTGCTGGCGAAACCGGCGGTTGAAGCGGTTGAAAACGGCGACATCCAGTTCGTACCGAAGCAGTACGAAAACATGTACTTCTCCTGGATGCGTGATATTCAGGACTGGTGTATTTCCCGTCAGCTGTGGTGGGGTCACCGTATCCCGGCATGGTATGACAACGACGGCAATGTCTACGTTGGCCGTACCGAAGACGAAGTGCGTCAGGAAAACAACCTCGGCGCCGACGTTGCGCTGCGTCAGGACGAAGACGTTCTCGATACCTGGTTCTCTTCTGCACTGTGGACCTTCTCTACGCTGGGCTGGCCGGAAAATACCGACGCGCTGCGTCAGTTCCACCCAACCAGCGTGATGGTTTCCGGCTTCGACATTATCTTCTTCTGGATTGCCCGCATGATCATGATGACCATGCACTTCATCAAAGATGAAAACGGCAAGCCGCAGGTTCCGTTCAAGACCGTCTACATGACCGGTCTGATTCGTGACGACGAAGGCCAGAAGATGTCCAAATCCAAGGGTAACGTGATTGACCCGCTGGATATGGTCGACGGTATCTCTCTGGCAGAACTGCTGGAGAAACGTACCGGCAACATGATGCAGCCGCAGCTGGCTGAGAAAATTGCCAAGCGTACCGAGAAGCAGTTCCCGGATGGCATCGAGCCGCACGGCACCGACGCCCTGCGTTTCACCCTGGCAGCGCTGGCCTCTACCGGTCGCGATATCAACTGGGACATGAAGCGTCTGGAAGGTTACCGTAACTTCTGTAACAAGCTGTGGAACGCCAGCCGCTTCGTGCTGATGAACACCGAAGATCAGGATTGCGGCTTCAACGGCGGCGAAATGACCCTGTCTCTGGCGGATCGCTGGATCCTGGCTGAATTCAACCAGACCATCAAAGCGTACCGCGAAGCGCTGGATAACTTCCGCTTCGATATCGCCGCGGGCATTCTGTACGAGTTCACCTGGAACCAGTTCTGCGACTGGTATCTGGAGCTGACCAAGCCGGTCATGAACGGCGGTTCCGAGTCTGAACTGCGCGGCACCCGCAATACGCTGGTTACCGTGCTGGAAGGTCTGCTGCGCCTGGCGCACCCGATCATTCCGTTCATCACCGAAACCATCTGGCAGCGCGTGAAAGTGATTTGTGGCAACACTGCAGATACCATCATGCTGCAGCCGTTCCCGGAATATAACGCCGCACAGGTTGATGAAGCCGCGCTGGCCGATACCGAATGGCTGAAGCAGGCGATCGTTGCCGTACGTAACATCCGTGCGGAAATGAACATCGCCCCGGGCAAACCGCTGGAGCTGCTGCTGCGTGGTTGCAGCGCTGACGCAATGCGTCGTGTGAACGACAACCGTAGCTTCCTGCTGAACCTGGCACGTCTGGAAAGCATTACCGTGCTACCAGCCGATGACAAAGGCCCGGTCTCCGTGACCAAAATCATCGACGGCGCCGAGCTGCTGATCCCGATGGCTGGCCTCATCAACAAAGAAGATGAGCTGGCGCGTCTGGCAAAAGAAGTAGCGAAAATCGAAGGTGAGATTGCCCGTATCGAAGGCAAACTTTCCAACGAAGGTTTCGTTGCCCGCGCACCGGAAGCAGTTATCGCCAAAGAGCGTGAGAAGCTGGACGGTTACGCAGAAGCCAAAGCGAAGCTGATTGAACAGCAGGCGGTCATCGCCGCGCTGTAATTGCCTATGCCGGATAGCGCTGCGCTTATCCGGCAAACGGGCACCGTCATCGTAGGTCGGATAAGCGTAGCGCATCCGACACCACAGACGATAAAGCCTCTGACGCATAGGCTCAGAGGCTTTTTATTGAATTATCCTCGCTTGCGCTTCCCCTCGCCGCAGTGGTATTAACTGCATATGTCTCACTTTTATGTCATGAGTTCGCTATGAGTGCCATTACCTCCGTCGCGGCAACGCTGCGCCGAATTTCTGCCGATGATAACGCCGCCATTGCCCGTGTTATCCGCAAAGTTTCCGCTGAATACGGGCTTACCGCCGATAAGGGCTATACCGTTGCCGACCCTAATCTGGACGAACTGTTCCAGGTTTACAGCCAGCCGGGCGCGGCCTACTGGGTGGTTGAGCAAAACGGTGAAGTCGTGGGCGGCGGTGGTGTTGCACCGTTAGGATGTAGTGAACCAGACATTTGCGAGCTGCAAAAGATGTACTTCCTGTCGAGCGCGCGCGGTCAGGGGCTGGCGAAAAAACTGGCGCTGATGGCGCTCGAACATGCCCGCGAGCAGGGTTTTAAACAGTGCTATCTGGAGACCACAGCGTTTCTGACCGAGGCAATCCGCCTGTATGAACATTTAGGCTTTGAGCATATCAGCGAAGCGCTGGGCTGTACCGGGCACGTAGATTGTGAAGTGCGGATGTTAAAGCCCCTCTGACCCTACGCCGATAGGCTTTAACCGCGTTACTGCATCTCGGCTGAGAGCATCAGTCTAATAACACCAGCCGCGCGAGCGGTTGGCAGTTTCAGCACCTGTGACCAGAGATCCTGCACTATCTCACAGGCAATCTTCTCTTTGCCGATCGCTTTAGTCGGATCGGCCATGATCTGAATATCCGGCCCATAACGCTGTACTAGCCCAGGGCTTATTGCTTGCAGATCCTGCAACGCCAGCTGTTTCTCTTCTGCCGTGACCGTATGTTTTTTCGGGCCGTGAGAGGCATACATCATGCTCATGTCACTCGCCATACGACGATCCATGATCTCACGCGGAACCAGACGTGCCGGGTTAATCCCCCCTTTCACTGCCGGAAACAGAAAGCGGAAGCATTCGTCATTACCTATTTTGGCCACAGCAGCGATCTGCTCAAGGTTAATTTTCATATATTCAATGACATTGGCATCTGGCGCCTGCTGCAATCTTGCCATTTGTAACTGAAGAATTTGCGGCTGTATCGCGTCGATAACCTGCTGTTCGCTACTCCCTGCTTTCTTCATCTGCGCTGCCTGGCTGATAATTTTTTGTGTCAGCTCAGGTTCCTGCTCCTTAATCACCTGAAACGCCGGATTGGAGAGCATCGCCTTTTCAAACTGCTGCTCTTCGGTCAGACCATAATCCGGGCTTTCGCGTGGGATCAGGTAGTGCACATCAAACAGATTCCACGCGATAATCGCCACCACAAAGACCACCGCGCCGGAGACCTTGCCCAGCCAGCCTTTTTTGCGAAACATGCCGACGACGATAGCAATCACCGCCCCGATATAACCTGCCAACAAAACGTGTGCCCAGTTCATTAACCATCCTTATGCCAAATCATCTCTGTTACGGGGATATATTTCCCCTTCGTGTGTTTTGATTATTACGGCAGCAGCGAGCGATTTCCAGCCACCAGATTTTGCTAACAGAAACAGGAAGGATTAAACCGCGCGGCGATGAGCACCGCGCGTCAAAGAAAGGAATTAAGCTGGCACACCGCTGTGGAAACGGAATTCATCGTCAGGAGAGGTGATCAACGCGGCTTCTACTTCGCCAAAAAACCGCACCCGGCTACTGATATCATCGGCTGAAACCTGCTGCGCCAGCGCCAGGTAATCCTGATAGTGTCGGGCCTCGGATCGCAATAGCGACAGATAAAACGCCTGCAGATCATCATCCAGATACGGCGCCAGCGCGGCGAACCGTTCGCAGGAACGCGCCTCAATGTAAGCCCCGCAAATCAGTTTATCGATTAGCGTTAAAGGCTCATGGGTGCGTACCTCTTTGAGCATGCCTTTGGCGTAACGGCTGGCGGTAATCTTGATATAGGGAATGTTGCGGCTCATCATCGCCTCACGCACCTGCCAGAAATGATGCAGCTCTTCTTTGATCAGCAAAACCATGCTGTCGATAAGCTTGCGTCCCCACGGGTCGTCGGTTTGCGGCATCACGCTTTTGCTTATCTGTTTATTCAGCGCGATAAAATCCGGCTCATCCCCTTCTCTGAAAGCAAACGCTTCATAGGGCTTCAGCCAGTCCAGCAGCGCCTGCGATCCCTGTTTATCCGCGACATACTTACGCACCAGCAGCATCGCCGTTTGCGCCGCTTTCAGCTCACAGACGAGGTGATCGGTCAATAACAGAGGCAGATTCGCTGGGTCTCGCGCTTTATCAAGCCAGGCCTGGGGCGTTTTACAGTGCAGGAAATTGTGGATCGGGGAGAGTATTTGCAGGTAATCCATACGTTGTCCTTGGCCTGCGGCAGCCTGGGCTACCGCAGGTCAGTAGATGACTTAGTGACGCACGCCGTCATCATCTTCGTCGACGAGGTCTTCATCGTCGCCGTCTTCACCTTCTTCGCCGTTCGGGTCTTCAAAATAGGTACCCCAACCGTCGTATTCCACATCATATTTTTCAGCCAGGTTCATCAGTTGCTCAACCTGAGCATCAATCAACTCCGCATTCAGTGCACATTCGCTCAGAATGTCACAGCAAATAACCGTGTCGCCTTCTTCCACTTCCAGCTCTTCCGGCTCGGTCACTTCATAACCCAGCTTGAAGGCTTCTACTGCCGCTTTTTCCAGGGTTTCGAAGTCATCCGCGGAAAGGTGATGCTCGATGGTGTACAGCGCATCTGGATCGCTGCCATCTTCGAGTAGCTCTTCAATAATCAAGCGCGTTTCTTCACGCTGTTCTTCCAGTAGTTCCGGGTTTGCCATGGCTCGTTCCTCATAATGTCCTGCCGATACTCTTATTGTCACATACCGCTGTCATTGCCTCCACCTTTCCAGGAAAGATTTGTTAAACAAGGTTGCAAATGAATAAACATCCATATAAATTGAATTTTAATTCAATAAATAGCCTAAGCCATGTGAGGGAACCATGTCTGCGTTTTATCAGAAACATTTTTTGAAACTGCTTGATTTCACCTCTGCTGAACTCACGTCACTGCTCCAGCTCGCCGCACAGCTGAAGGCAGATAAGAAAAACGGCACTGAAGTCGCTAAGCTCACCGGTAAAAATATCGCGCTCATCTTCGAAAAAGACTCAACCCGTACCCGTTGCTCTTTCGAAGTTGCCGCATACGATCAGGGCGCGCGCGTGACGTATCTCGGGCCAAGCGGCAGCCAGATTGGTCATAAAGAGTCGATCAAAGATACTGCCCGCGTGCTCGGCCGCATGTACGACGGTATTCAGTATCGGGGTCACGGTCAGGAGATTGTCGAGACGCTGGCGGAATATGCCGGAGTTCCGGTGTGGAACGGATTAACCAACGAGTTTCACCCCACTCAACTGCTGGCGGATCTGTTAACTATGCAGGAACACCTGCCGGGTAAAGCGTTTAATGAGATGACGCTGGTCTACACCGGTGATGCCCGCAACAATATGGGCAATTCCATGCTGGAAGCCGCCGCATTAACCGGGCTGGATCTGCGCCTGGTCGCACCGCAGGCCTGCTGGCCGGAAGAAAGTCTGGTTGCGGAGTGCAAAGCGCTGGCGCAGAAAAACGGCGGCAATATTACGCTGACTGAAGATGTCGCCACTGGCGTGAAAGACGCGGACTTCATCTATACCGACGTCTGGGTATCAATGGGCGAAGCAAAAGAGAAGTGGGCCGAACGTATTGCGCTGCTGCGTAAGTACCAGGTTAATAGCGCGATGATGGCGTTGACCGGCAATCCGCAGGTGAAATTCCTGCACTGCCTGCCCGCGTTTCATGACGATCAAACCACGCTTGGCAAACAAATGGCACAGGAATATGGTCTGCACGGCGGAATGGAAGTGACCGATGAGGTCTTTGAATCCCCCGCCAGTATCGTATTTGATCAGGCGGAAAACCGGATGCACACCATCAAAGCGGTGATGGTGGCGACGCTGGCGAAGTGAGGGCATGGATGAAAAGAATGCCGGATGGCGATGCTAAGCATCTTATCCGGCCTACAACCGCGCTCCCGTAGGCCGGGTAAGGCGAAGCCGCCCCCGGCAAATACGCTTATGCCACCCGCATTTTCACCACGGCTTTGCGTACCAGCGCTGGAGCACCGACCGCGCACAGCGGTTTATGCACTTCGCCCGGATAAAACACCACGAAATCACCTTCGTTCAGCACCACCGTTTTCTCCTGTACCCCTTCCGGCAGGAAGGCGATATCTTTATCCGCCAGCCAGTCAGTTTCCGGCGCGCCCGCAGGCTGCGTGCTGAAGGTCATGCCTTCCTGACCTTTGAGCAGGATCTGAATATCCAGATAGCGCGCGTGATACTCGGCGCGGCGCTGTGCAAACGGCTCCGTCATATCTTCAGCAATCAGATAAAACAGACGATCGCCGTCGATGTCGTGCTTACCTTTTTCCGTCTCATCCGTCACATGCGCTTTAATGTGTTCAATCGCCTGACGCAGCTCTTCCGGCAGCCAGGCATCCAGGTTGTGAATATTGCCGACAATCATCTCAAACCCCTTAATTAAAACATCGTTTCATTTTAGTTGTTATACGAAAAAATGGTCTGCCATACTACTGCTATTTGCCGATATTTTGCGTCAACGCATGTTTATCTCATTGTTACTGTTTGGCATTCAGGGTGAATGAATATTCATGAGAATCGTTTGCGATGAATAATTTGTGCATTTTTCGCTTGATCCCATAACGGAGCTGAGTATAATCGCGGACAATTTGCCGGGAGGATGTATGGTTCAGTGTGTACGACATTTTGTCTTACCGCGTCTGAAAAAGGACGCTGGCCTGCCGTTTTTCTTTCCGTTGATCACCCATTCCGAGCCCCTCAATTGAGGGGCTTTTTTTTTGCCCAGGCGTCAGGAGATAAACATGGCTAATCCGCTCTATCAAAAACACATCATTTCCATAAACGACCTCAGCCGCGATGACCTCAATCTGGTCCTCGCAACGGCGGCGAAATTAAAAGCTAACCCACAGCCGGAGCTGTTAAAGCATAAGGTTATCGCCAGCTGCTTCTTTGAAGCCTCAACCCGCACCCGTTTATCCTTTGAAACCTCCATGCACCGCCTGGGCGCCAGCGTGGTGGGTTTCTCTGACAGCAGCAACACCTCTCTGGGCAAAAAAGGTGAAACACTGGCCGATACCATTTCCGTCATCAGCACCTATGTCGACGCCATCGTAATGCGCCATCCGCAGGAAGGCGCCGCGCGTCTGGCTACGGAGTTCTCCGGTAACGTTCCGGTACTGAACGCAGGCGACGGCTCCAACCAACATCCCACCCAAACACTGCTGGATCTGTTCACCATTCAGGAAACTCAGGGTCGCCTGGACAATCTTCACATCGCCATGGTGGGTGACCTGAAATATGGCCGCACCGTCCATTCCCTGACCCAGGCGCTGGCGAAGTTTGAAGGTAACCGTTTCTACTTCATCGCCCCGGACGCGTTGGCCATGCCGCAATATATTCTGGATATGTTGAATGAAAAAGGTATCGCCTGGAGCCTGCACGGCACTATTGAAGAGGTGATGGCGGAGGTCGATATCCTCTACATGACCCGCGTACAAAAAGAGCGTCTGGACCCGTCCGAATACGCCAACGTGAAAGCGCAGTTTGTTCTGCGCGCCAGCGATCTGAACGGCGCCAGAGCAAACATGAAGGTACTGCATCCGCTGCCGCGTATCGATGAGATCACCACCGACGTCGACAAGACGCCACACGCCTGGTATTTCCAGCAGGCTGGCAACGGCATCTTCGCCCGCCAGGCGTTACTGGCACTGGTACTGAATAGCGAACTGGCACTGTAAGGGAGAAAAAGAGATGAAACACGATAACAAACTGCAGGTTGAAGCCATCAAACGTGGCACCGTGATTGACCATATTCCCGCACAGGTTGGTTTTAAGCTGCTGACGCTGTTCAAACTGACGGAAACCGACCAACGTATCACCATCGGTCTGAACCTGCCGTCAGGCGAGATGGGCCGTAAGGACCTGATTAAAATTGAAAACACGTTCCTGACCGATGAGCAGGTAAACCAGCTCTCCCTGTACGCCCCGCAGGCAACGGTAAACCGCATTGACGATTACGACGTGGTGGGTAAATCACGTCCGAGCCTGCCTGAGCGTATCGACAACGTACTGGTTTGCCCGAACAGCAACTGTATCAGCCATGCTGAACCAGTATCTTCCAGTTTTGCAGTGAAAAAGCGCGCTGATGACATCGCACTCAAATGCAAATACTGTGAAAAAGAGTTTTCGCATTATGTGGTGCTGGCCAACTAATTGGGGTTGGTTATGAGATCCCGGCTCCCTATAATGAGCGGGAACATTCTACTACCGCTGTAATTCAGGAGAAATCATGAGCAAGACTATCGCGACGGAAAATGCACCAGCAGCAATCGGCCCATACGTTCAGGGCGTTGACCTGGGTAGCATGGTAATCACTTCCGGTCAGATCCCGGTCGATCCGAAAACCGGTACCGTAGCGGAAGACGTGTCCGCTCAGGCACGTCAGTCGCTGGAAAACGTAAAAGCTATCGTTGAAGCAGCAGGCCTGAAAGTGGGCGACATCGTAAAAACGACCGTTTTCGTTAAAGACCTGAACGATTTCACAACTGTAAACGCGACCTACGAAGCATTCTTCACCGAACACAACGCGACCTTCCCTGCGCGTTCTTGCGTAGAAGTTGCCCGTCTGCCGAAAGACGTGAAAATCGAGATTGAAGCGATCGCTGTTCGTCGCTAAGTCTTCTTGTGCCGGATGATGGCTTTGCCTCGTCCGGCCAATGCACGGGTCCTTTACAGGCCCGGTAAGCGCAAGCGCCACCGGGCATTTATCACATCACACCAAACAGTTTCGGCAGGAACAGCGAAATCGCCGGAATGTACGTCACGAGCATCAGCACCAGGAATAGCACGAGGTAAAACGGCAGCATCGCCTTCACCACCTGCTCTATTTTCTGTTTACTCACCGCACTGGCCACAAACAGCACCGACCCTACCGGCGGCGTAATCAGGCCGATCCCTAAGTTCACCAGCATGATCATGCCAAAATGAACCGGATCAATGCCGAGCGCGTTGGTCACCGGCAGCAGAACCGGCGTCAGAATGAGGATCAGCGGTGCCATATCCATCAGCGTACCGATCAGCAGCAGCATGATGTTAATACACATCAGGATGACGTATTTGTTGTCCGAGATGCTGGTGAAAGCTTCAGTGATACGCATCGGCAACTGCATATAGGTCATGACGGCACCGAACGCAGCGGCAAAGCCTATCAGGATCATGACGATAGTGACCGTTTTCACCGTGCGGAACATCAGCTTCGGCAGCTCAGACCATTTATAGTCACGATAGATAAACATGGTGACAAAGAAGGCCCACAGGCAGGCAATTGCCGCAGACTCCGTTGCGGTAAAGATACCTGACAGGATACCGCCCATGATGATCACAACGGTCATCAGGCCCCACAGCGTATCGACGAAAATCTTCAGCGCCTGGCGAAACGGTACACGTTCTCCTTTTGGATAACCGCGCTTGTGCGCGAACGCCACACACATCACCATCAGGCTGAGGCTTAACAGCAGCCCCGGCAGGATCCCGGCGATGAACAGCGCGGCAATCGACACCGTGCCACCGGTTGCCAGCGAGTAGATAACCGAGTTATGGCTGGGCGGCGTAAGAATCGCCTGCACCGAACCACTGGCCGTTACCGCTGCGGCAAAGTCGCGCGGATAACCTTTTTTATCCATCTCTGGGATCATTACCGAACCAATGGATGCGGTATCCGCCACGGACGATCCGGAAATAGCGCCAAAAAAGGTTGATGCCACAATGTTTACCAGCGACAGTCCGCCGCGGATAAAGCCAACAAAAATATAGGCAAAGTTCACCAGTCGCCGCGCAATTCCCCCTTCGGCCATAATAGCCCCGGCCAGAATAAAGAATGGGATCGCCAGCAGCGAAAACTTATTCACACCGCTGGTCAGTTGGATCATTACCGCTTCCAGCGGAATATCTATGTACCAGGCCCCAATGATGGCGCTAATGCCAACCGCGTACGCTACCGGTACCCCAATCGCCAGCATAATGCCGAGCGTAAAGACGAGAATAAATGCATCCATCTGCTTTCCTTTCTGAAATGGGGGCGGTAACTAGCTGGTCGATCCCAGCATGACAACGGGACGTTGGTACTGCGGACCACGGAAAATCTTTTCTGCGATAAACAGCAGCGTTATGGCAGAGCCAATCGGCAATGGAAGATAGTTTTGCCCGGCGCTTAAAAGCGGGAATTCCGCCACGGGCTGGTCCCACAGTTCAAGACAGAGATTGGTTCCGTACCAAAGGATAAACAGGCTTATCGCCACCAACATAACGTCTGCGATTACCGAGCAATAACGGCGGGAAGCATCCCCCAGACGGTCAGTCACCATGCTCACCGCGATATGCGAGCCTGCACGATAGCTCACCGCCGCGCCAATAAAGGTGAATGTCACCATACAGAGAATAGCGACGGGTTCAGGCCATGACAGGGCGTTATTCAGAACATAACGCGCGAATATGCCAATGGGGATAATGGCGACCATGACCAATAATGCGATACCGGCAATCCACATTGACACCCGATAAAGAAAATCCATTACCGATGAATAGCATTCACCCATAATTATCACCTCGAATTAATCAAAAGATTCAGGCGGAGGGTTGATATCCTCCACCTGATGAATTACTTCACATCCTGAATACGTTTGATCAAATCCTGGTGGTCTTTACCGTAATTATCCCGCACTGACTGCGTGGCTTTATAGAAATAGTCCGTATCAATATCGTGGAACTGAACGCCGTTGGCTTTCATGGTCTCCAGTGACTTCGCATTATAATCCTGCCAAAGTTTTCGTTGCTCTACCTGGGCTTCTTTAGCGAGTTTAATAATGAGATCCTGGTCTTCTTTTTTCAACTTATCCCATTTAGCTTTCGAGAACAGAAAAAGCTCAGGAATAATAAAGTGTTTGCTCCAGGTATAGTTTTTCACGACCGGCAAATAGTTATGCGCAACAAACGTTGGCGGGTTATTTTCCGTGCCATCAATAACGCCGGTCTGCATGCCGCTAAATACTTCACTGACGCCCATGACAACGGAGTTAGCGCCCATCGCTTTCAGGGTATCCAGCGCTATCGGACTTCCTTGAACGCGGATTTTCATACCGTGTAAATCTTCCGGTTTCACCACCGGATTTTTGGTGATCAGGTTACGCGTGCCGGCATCCATCCAACCGAGAAACACCAGCCGCGATTTGGTATTGGCCGTCAGACGGTCGCCAATTTCCTGACCGATCATGCCATCGAGAACCTTATGCAGATGGTCCTCATCGCGGAAAATATATGGCAGGGTAAACACGTTAATTTCAGGGAGAATAGCGGCAACAGGCGTCATTGAGACACGAATAATATCGATAGCGCCTAATTGCGCCTGTTCAATCATCTGTTTTTCATCGCCTAACACGCCACCTGGAAAGGTTTTAATCTCCAGACGACCGTCGGTCGCAGCGCTAAGTTTTTCCCCCATATGTTTGACAGCAACAACGTTCGGGTAATCAGCCGGATGCACATCTGCGGCGCGAAAAGTTTGTGCCAGCGTTGCATGACTCGCCAGGAATACAGACGCGCCAATACACAGACTTAACAGGTTTTTTGTCAGTTTCATTTGTCCTTCTCCAGAAGTTCATAATATCCATTAACAGGAATAGCTTGCAGAGCAAATGACTGCCGGAATTAAAAACGGGCAGCGAGAAACTTTCTTAACGACGTTACCTGCGCAGACTAACTGGTGTAACAATTTATTTCGATGACTGCGTTCACAAAAAATCGCAGATGCTTAAAATTTTTAGCACACTGTTTCATTTTTGCAATGCAGATCGTTTTATTGATACAAAAACAACGCAAAGAAGGCGATTTGATACTAATAACACCCGTTAGCATTTCAATAAAAATAAAACACTAATATTTTGGGAGAATATCTTTCGAATGAAAAAGAGAAATGCAGGATGGTATTAACACCATCCTGCAGAGACGTTGAGGATTACTGCCAGCCGTAGCGACGGCTATAAAAACCTTTCACAAGCTGGGTTAATGTCATGTAACCCGCCAGAATCGCAATCAGCCATGGGAAGTAGCTCAGCGGCAGCGCCTGCAATTGCAGGTAGCTGGCCAGCGGCGAGAACGGTAATGCAATGCCCACCACCATTACCACCAGCGTCATCAGCATCAGCGGCCATGCGGCGCGGCTCTGGATGAACGGCACGCGACGGGTACGGATCATATGCACAATCAACGTTTGCGACAGCAGGCCCACCACGAACCAGCCAGACTGGAACAACGTCTGATGTTCAGGCGTATTGGCATGGAAGACGAACCACATCAGGCAAAAGGTCAGAATATCGAAGATCGAGCTGATCGGTCCAAAGAAGATCATAAAGCGGCCCAATTCGCTGGGATTCCAGCGCTGCGGCTTTTTGATCTGCTCTTCGTCGACGTTATCAAACGGAATCGCCACCTGGGATACATCGTACAGCAGGTTCTGAATCAGTAAGTGCAGCGGTAACATCGGCAAGAACGGTAAGAAGGCGCTCGCCACCAACACGCTAAACACGTTACCGAAGTTCGAACTGGCCGTCATTTTGATGTACTTCAGCATGTTAGAGAAGGTACGGCGTCCTTCGATCACCCCTTCTTCCAGCACCATCAGGCTCTTTTCCAGCAGGATGATATCCGCCGCTTCACGTGCAATATCTACCGCGCCGTCAACGGAGATACCAATGTCCGCCGCGCGCAGCGCCGGGGCATCGTTTATACCATCGCCCATAAAGCCGACCACATGGCCTTCGCGCTTGAGCAGCGTGACAATGCGCTCTTTGTGCATTGGCGTCAGACGGGCAAACAGCGTGGTGCGCTGAGCAAGCCGAGCCAGCTCATCATCGCTTAACCCTTCAATGCTGCTACCGATAACCACATCACCCGCATCCAGGCCCACTTCATGACACACTTTCGCCGCCACCAATTCGCTATCGCCAGTGAGGATTTTCACCGTAATACCGCTGGCTTTCAGCGCTTTAAGCGCAGGTGCGGTGGTCTCTTTCGGCGGATCGAGGAACGCAATATAGCCTTCGAGGATCAGATCTGATTCATCAATACGCTGATAATCACCTTCACGCGCTGGCAGGTATTTCGTCGCCACCGCCACCACGCGCAGCCCCTGGCGGTTCAGCGTGTCCGTGACGCGTTTCACCCGACGCAGCATGTTGTCATCTAACGGGACTATCTCACCGTTGTGACGCACCTGGGTACAGACGTTGAGGATCTCCTGTAGCGCCCCTTTACAGACCAGTTGGTGTACATCGGTTTCTTCTGCCACCACTACCGACATGCGGCGACGTTCAAAATCAAACGGGATCTCATCGATTTTCTGCCAGCGAGTCGAGAGCTGGCGGGCTGATTCTTCGTCCACGCCTTCCAGCACCGCCGTATCCAGCAGATTCTTCAGCCCGGTCTGATAATGGCTGTTCAGCCACGCAGAATGCAGGACATGTTCGCTGGGCTTTCCAGAGATATCCGTATGATTCTCAAGTACAATTTTATCCTGAGTCAGGGTGCCGGTTTTATCGGTGCACAGGATATCCATCGCGCCAAAGTTCTGGATAGCGTCGAGGTGTTTAACGATAACCTTTTGTTTTGACAGCTTCACCGCCCCACGCGCCAGCGTTGAGGTGACGATCATCGGCAGCATTTCCGGTGTCAGTCCCACCGCCACAGACAGGGCAAACAGCGCCGCTTCCCACCAGTCGCCTTTAGTGTAGCCGTTGATGATAAGCACGATGGGCGCCATCACCAGCATAAAGCGGATCAGCAGCATGCTGACGCGGCTGATCCCTTTCTGGAAGGCATTCTGCTCGCTTTCCTGCTCGCTGACGCGGCCTGCCAGTTGCCCGAACCAGGTATTGGCGCCGGTTGAAATCACAATGGCCTGCGCCGTGCCGCTCACTACGTTGGTGCCCATAAAGCACAGGGTATCGTATTCCAGCGGGTTGCTTTGCTGCGGATCGCGACTGGTTGCCACTTTCTCCACCGGCAGCGATTCACCGGTCAGCGAAGCCTGGGCCACGAACAGGTCACGAGCCTGCACCACGCGCAAATCGGCTGGGATCATATCCCCTGCCGCCAGCTTGATGACATCGCCGGGAACCAACTGGTCGATCGGCAGTTCAACCCAGCCGTTCTCCCCTTTCTCGTTGATAACGCGCAGCACCGTGGCGGTGTTGCTGACCATCGCTTTCAGCGCATCAGCCGCTTTGGTGGAACGCGCCTCTTGCACAAAATTCAGCAGTGTAGAGATAACGACCATCAGGGCGATGACCCCAGCGGCAAACAGATCTTCGGTGGCATAGGAAATCGCCCCGAGAATGGTCAGCAGTATATTAAACGGGTTGCGATAGCAGACCCACAGATGCACCCACCAGGGCGACGGCTTCTGCGCCGGCAACTGGTTCTCGCCATGTATTTCGCGGGCGTTTTCGACTTCTGCGGCGTTTAAGCCTTCCGGATGAGCGCCGAACGTTTTCCACAGCGCTTCTTCGTCCATCAGCGCCATTTTCAGGCAATGTTCGCTCAGCGATGGCGGGATCGGCGTGCTGGCAACGGTCTGAGCATTCGGCAATGGATCACGATGCACCAGACGATGCGGTAAATGGCGGTTTAGCCGGGCAAACAGCTGGCGGGTTATATTTTTGAACATAGGCAGTCCCTCTGCACCAGTATAAACAGGCGCAGTAAATCCTTCAGGCGTGGCAAAGCCTTGCCTGGTGGCAATATTAAAATCACAACAGGGACGTCAGAACGTCACTGTCTTACAGTTCCGGTAAGACAGTGAAAGACAAGCTTACCGGAAAGGGTTGTTTCTCCATCTCGGGAGAGGGGTGGGATCGGGATCCATATAGCCTCCGGTAAGTGAATGATTTGCGCTGCGGATTATACGCAGAAAACCATAAGGTTTGTGGCAATTATGGCGGTATGATAAACCATGGAAACTAAACCAAACATATACCAGACTTTGCCCATTGCACTGCGCTTGAGTAAAGTTATTCTCTATTTGGCATAACTTCACACGCAACATGGGAAAACAGGATGCAAAATCGGCTGACCATTAAAGACATCGCCCGCTTAAGCGGTGTGGGAAAATCAACCGTTTCCCGTGTGCTCAACAATGAAAGCGGCGTGAGTGAACGTACCCGCGAACGCGTTGAGGCGGTGATGAATCAGCACGGTTTTTCCCCTTCCCGCTCCGCACGCGCCATGCGCGGACAAAGCGACAAGGTGGTGGCGATTATCGTCACGCGTCTGGACTCGCTTTCGGAAAATCTCGCCGTGCAGACCATGTTGCCCGCCTTTTATGAACAGGGCTACGATCCGATCATGATGGAAAGCCAGTTCTCGCCCGAGCTGGTTGAAGAACATCTCGGCATGCTCAGACGCCGTAACATTGATGGCGTGGTGCTGTTCGGTTTTACCGGCATTACTGAAACCATGCTCGCCTCCTGGCAGGATTCTCTGGTGCTGCTGGCAAGAGATGCAAAAGGCTTTGCCTCCGTCTGCTATGACGATGAGGGTGCCATTCGTACCCTGATGCAGCGTTTATACGAACGCGAGCATCGCCATATTAGCTTTCTTGGTGTTCCGCATAGCGATGTGACCACTGGTAAACGCCGCCATGAGGCCTACCTGGCATTCTGTAAAAAACATAAACTGCATCCTGTGGCAGCGCTACCTGGTCTGGCCATGAAGCAGGGCTATGAACAGGCCGCCAACGTCGTCACCCCGGAAACCACCGCCTTAGTCTGTGCGACGGATACCCTTGCCCTTGGCGTCAGCAAATACTTGCAGGAGCAGCGAATAGAGAACCTGCAGTTGGCAAGCGTGGGCAGCACGCCGCTGATGAAATTCCTCCATCCGGAAATTATCACCGTCGATCCAGGATACGCCGAAGCCGGGCGACAAGCGGCCTCGCAGCTGATCGAACAGATCAACGGCCGTAGCGAACCACGACAAATCGTTATTCCTTCCACCCTCTCCTGATCGCTTTCTGAGCATTAATTTGTGATCTTCGCTGCGTTTCGGGAACGTTCCCATTTTTAAAAATTCATCGAAGATATACTCTGGCGTCAACAACGAGAGAGTTGCCGAATGACGACGCAACAGCGTCTTTTCCGGTCTACGGGGAACACACACCATCATGAGCAAAATAAAACAAGCAGACATCGACCGGCTGATTGAGCTGGTTGGCGGGCGCGACAATATCGCTACGGTGAGTCACTGCATTACTCGCCTGCGTTTTGTGCTGAATCAGCCTGCAAACGCCAGACCGAAAGAGATCGAATTGTTGCCAATGGTCAAAGGCTGCTTCACCAACGCCGGGCAATTTCAGGTGGTAATTGGCACCGAGGTGGGCGATTACTACAAAGCGCTGTTGGCGACCACCGGACAAGCCAGTGCCGACAAAGAGCAGGCAAAGAAAGCGGCGCGGCAGAACATGAAGTGGCACGAGCAGCTGATTTCTCACTTCGCGGAGATCTTCTTCCCGCTGCTGCCAGCGCTGATTAGCGGCGGCCTGATCTTAGGTTTCCGTAACGTGATCGGCGATCTGCCCATGAGTAACGGGCAGACGCTGGCGCAGATGCATCCTTCGCTGAAAACCCTCTATGACTTCCTGTGGCTGATTGGCGAAGCGATCTTCTTCTATTTGCCGGTCGGGATCTGTTGGTCGGCGGTGAAGAAAATGGGCGGTACGCCGATCCTCGGTATTGTGCTGGGCGTGACCCTGGTTTCTCCGCAACTGATGAACGCCTATTTGCTCGGTCAGCAGGTGCCGGACGTGTGGAACTTCGGCCTGTTCAGCATTGAGAAAGTGGGCTACCAGGCGCAGGTCATTCCGGCACTGTTGGCCGGGCTGGCGCTCGGGTTCATTGAAACACGCATGAAGCGCATCGTGCCGGATTACCTGTATCTGGTGATCGTCCCGGTGTGCTCGCTGATCCTCGCCGTGTTCCTCGCCCATGCCTTTATCGGTCCATTTGGCCGCATGATCGGCGACGGTGTGGCGTTTGCGGTCCGTCATCTGCTGACCGGCAGTTTTGCTCCGATTGGCGCGGCGCTGTTCGGCTTCCTGTACGCCCCGCTGGTGATTACCGGCGTGCATCAGACCACGCTGGCTATCGACATGCAGATGATTCAGAGCATGGGCGGCACGCCGGTATGGCCACTGATCGCCCTGTCGAATATCGCTCAGGCCTCTGCGGTGGTCGGGATCATTATCTCCAGTCGCAAACACAACGAACGTGAAATTTCCGTTCCTGCCGCGATCTCCGCTTATCTCGGGGTAACCGAACCAGCGATGTATGGGATCAACCTGAAATACCGCTTCCCGATGCTGTGCGCGATGATCGGTTCCGGTCTCGCCGGACTGCTGTGCGGCCTGAACGGTGTGCTGGCGAACGGGATTGGCGTCGGCGGTTTGCCGGGCATCCTCTCCATCCAGCCGACTTACTGGCAGGTCTTTGGCATGGCGATGGTCATTGCGATTGTCATCCCAATGGTACTGACCTCATTCGTTTACCAGCGTAAACACCGTCTGGGCACATTACAGATTGTCTAACTTTTCTTCGGGGCGCAGTTGCGCCCCAGCGTATTTCCAGGAAACAACCATGAATATTCCCCACTGGTGGCAAAACGGCGTTATCTATCAGGTTTACCCCAAGAGTTTTCAGGACACCACCGGCAGCGGCACCGGAGATTTACGCGGCGTGACGCAGCGCCTCGACTATCTGCAAAAGCTGGGCGTTGATGCCATCTGGCTGACGCCGTTCTATATTTCGCCGCAGGTTGATAACGGTTACGACGTCGCAGACTACACGTCTGTCGATCCGGCCTACGGCACGCTGGAAGACTTTGACGAACTGGTGGTACAGGCGAAAGCACGCGGCATCCGTATTATTCTCGACATGGTGTTTAACCACACCTCAACCCAGCACGCCTGGTTTCGTGAAGCGCTGGATAAAGACAGCCCGTATCGTCAGTTTTATCTCTGGCGCGACGGCACGCCAGACTGCCCGCCGAATAACTGGCGTTCCAAGTTTGGCGGCAACGCCTGGGACTGGCACGCCGAAAGCGAGCAGTACTATCTGCACCTCTTTGCTCCGGAGCAAGCCGACCTGAATTGGGAAAACCCGGCGGTCCGCGCCGAGCTAAAAAAAGTCTGCGAGTTCTGGGCCGATCGCGGCGTGGACGGACTGCGCCTCGACGTGGTGAATCTTATCTCTAAAGACCAGGACTTCCCGAACGATCCCGACGGCGATGGACGGCGTTTTTATACCGACGGCCCACGCGCGCATGAATTTTTGCGTGAGATGAACCGCGATGTTTTTACCCCACGCAACCTGATGACGGTCGGCGAAATGTCATCCACCACGTTGGAACATTGCCAGCAGTACGCCGCACAAGATGGTAGCGAACTGTCGATGACCTTTAACTTCCACCACCTGAAAGTGGATTACCCCAACGGTGAGAAGTGGACGTTAGCAAAACCCAATTATGTCGCGCTAAAAACCCTGTTCCGCCACTGGCAGCAGGGCATGCACAATCAGGCATGGAACGCGCTGTTCTGGTGTAACCACGATCAGCCGCGCATCGTGTCGCGTTTTGGTGATGAAGGTAAATACCGCGTTCCGTCGGCCAAAATGCTGGCGATGGTGCTGCATGGCATGCAGGGCACCCCCTATATCTACCAGGGTGAAGAGATCGGTATGACCAACCCGCACTTCCGCCAGATTACCGATTATCGCGATGTGGAAAGCCATAACATGTTTGCCGAGTTGAACGGCCAGGGACGCGATGCGCAAGAACTGCTGGCGATCCTCGCCAGTAAATCACGCGATAACAGCCGCACGCCGATGCAATGGGATGCCAGCAAACACGCGGGCTTCACCCGCGGCGAGCCATGGATCAATCTGTGTGACAACGCAGCAGACATTAACGTGGCGGCAGCACTGAACGATACTGACTCGGTGTTCTACACCTATCAGAAGCTGATCGCATTGCGCAAAGCGGAGCCGGTTATCACCTGGGGCGACTACCAGGATCTGCTACCGGACAGCCCGCATCTGTGGTGCTATCAACGAGAGTGGCAAGGGCAGCGGCTGCTGGTCATTGCCAATCTGAGCGATACCTTCCAGAGCTGGCAGCCAGCCCAGACCGACGGAAACTGGCAGGTGCTGATGCACAACTATGCCGAGGTTGCCAGCCAACCTGGGGACATGACACTGCGTCCTTTTGAGGCCGTCTGGTGGTTGCAAAAATAGCTTGCAATTATGTTCAGGCCCGGTACGCATAGCGCTACCGGGCGTTGCTACATACGCTTAGCTTACCCTTCTGTTTTTGCTGAATAATTAATCAGAATTTTCTGCCTACAATTTACAATCGGCTGTACCGCCCGTCATCTGTACGCTCCGATTTTTACTTTGCGCTACATCAAATAAATCGTAAACATCCTTGATGCAAATCACTACATATAGAACTTAAAATGCACACCGACCCAATATGTTGTATTAATCGACTACAATTGCTACAACTACAGTGCACCGTTTAACGGTGGAGTTGTGGATAAAGTGGGTCAGGATTGCGGGAAGTCATTGGCCAGATAGATGAATAAAGCCATGGCCGCTTCTCCAACCTCTGTGGATAACCTGTTCTTATAAATATGGAGTGATCATGACACCGCATGTGATGAAACGAGATGGCTGTAAAGTGCCGTTTAAATCAGAGCGCATCAAAGAAGCCATTCTGCGTGCAGCTAAAGCAGCGGGAGTCGATGACGCAGATTACTGTGCCACCGTCGCAGAAGTCGTTAGTAGCCAGATGAATGAGCGCAGCCAGGTCGATATCAACGAGATCCAGACAGCGGTAGAAAACCAGCTGATGTCTGGTCCGTACAAACAACTCGCCCGTGCGTACATCGAATATCGCCACGACCGTGATATACAGCGTGAAAAACGTGGCCGTCTGAACCAGGAAATTCGTGGTCTGGTTGAGCAAACCAACTCTGCTCTGCTGAACGAAAACGCCAACAAAGACAGCAAAGTGATCCCGACCCAGCGCGATCTGCTGGCCGGTATCGTCGCCAAACACTATGCGCGTCAACACCTGCTGCCGCGTGATGTCGTCCAGGCGCACGAGCGTGGTGATATTCACTATCACGATCTCGACTACTCTCCGTTCTTCCCAATGTTTAACTGCATGCTGATCGACCTGAAAGGTATGCTGACGCAGGGCTTTAAGATGGGTAACGCGGAGATTGAGCCGCCAAAATCCATCTCCACCGCGACGGCCGTCACCGCGCAAATTATCGCGCAGGTTGCCAGCCATATTTATGGCGGTACCACCATTAACCGTATTGACGAAGTTCTCGCACCGTTCGTGACCGAGAGCTTTAATAAGCATCGCAAAACCGCTGAAGAGTGGCAGATCCCAGATGCCGACGGTTATGCGCATTCCCGTACCGAGAAAGAGTGCTACGACGCATTCCAGTCCCTTGAGTATGAAGTGAATACCCTGCATACCGCCAACGGTCAGACGCCGTTCGTTACCTTCGGTTTCGGCCTGGGAACCAGCTGGGAATCGCGTTTGATCCAGCAGTCCATTCTGCGTAACCGCATTGCCGGCCTGGGTAAAAATCGTAAAACTGCCGTGTTCCCGAAACTGGTGTTTGCGATTCGTGACGGTCTGAACCACAAGTTTGGCGATCCGAACTATGACATCAAGCAGCTGGCGCTGGAGTGCGCGAGCAAGCGTATGTATCCGGACATCCTGAACTACGATCAGGTGGTTAAAGTGACCGGCTCGTTCAAAACGCCAATGGGCTGCCGCAGCTTCCTGGGTGTATGGGAAAACGAGAACGGCGAACAGGTTCACGATGGCCGTAACAACCTCGGCGTTATCAGCCTTAACCTGCCGCGTATCGCGCTGGAAGCTCATGGCGATGAAGCCACCTTCTGGAAACTGCTCGACGACCGTCTGATCCTGGCGCGTAAAGCGCTGATGACCCGCATTGCGCGTCTGGAAGGCGTGAAGGCCCGCGTTGCACCGATCCTGTATATGGAAGGGGCCTGCGGCGTGCGTCTGAAAGCAGACGATGACGTGTCTGAAATCTTTAAAAACGGCCGCGCGTCGATTTCTCTGGGTTACATCGGCATTCACGAAACCATCAACGCGCTGTTTGGCGACAAACACTTGTACGACAGCGAGCAGCTTCGCGCTAAAGCTATCGCCATTGTGGAACGTCTGCGTCAGGCGGTCGATCAGTGGAAAGACGAAACCGGCTACGGCTTTAGTCTGTACAGTACGCCAAGTGAAAACCTGTGCGATCGTTTCTGCCGTCTGGATACCGCCGAGTTTGGCGTGGTGCCGGGTGTTACCGACAAAGGTTACTACACCAACAGCTTCCACCTCGACGTGGAGAAAAAGGTTAACCCGTACGACAAGATCGATTTTGAAGCGCCGTACCCGCCGCTGGCGAACGGAGGCTTCATTTGCTACGGCGAGTACCCGAACATTCAGCACAACCTGAAAGCACTGGAAGACGTCTGGGATTACAGCTATCAGCACGTGCCGTATTACGGGACCAACACGCCAATCGATGAATGCTACGAGTGCGGCTTTACCGGTGAGTTCGAGTGCACCAGCAAAGGCTTTACCTGCCCGAAATGTGGTAACCACGACGCCGCACGCGTGTCGGTCACCCGCCGCGTATGCGGTTATTTAGGCAGCCCGGACGCTCGTCCGTTTAACGCCGGTAAGCAGGAAGAAGTGAAGCGCCGCGTTAAGCATTTAGGTAATGGGCAGATAGGTTAATTTCCGTTTGCAAAGGCCGTAGGCCTGATAAGAAGCAGTCGCGTCGTCATCAGGCATCACAATGTTGCCGGATGCGGTGCAAGCACCTTATCCGGCCTACATGCTTTCTGGACACCCGCTATGCGCTACCATCAATACTATCCCGTCGATATCGTTAACGGCCCCGGCACTCGCTGCACCCTGTTTGTGTCGGGATGCGTGCATGAATGCCCTGGCTGCTATAACAAAAGCACCTGGCGACTCAATTCCGGCCAGCCGTTTACCAAAGAGATGGAAGACAAGATCATTGCCGATCTGAACGACACGCGAATCCCTCGCCAGGGTATTTCGCTGTCCGGCGGCGATCCGCTGCATCCGCAAAACGTGCCGGATATCCTGCAACTGGTACAGCGTATTCACGCTGAGTGTCCGGGGAAAGATATCTGGGTGTGGACCGGCTACAAGCTTGATGAACTCAACGCCGCACAAATGCAGGTGGTGGATCTCATCAACGTGCTGGTCGATGGTAAATTTGTGCAGGATCTTAAAGACCCAGCGCTGATCTGGCGCGGCAGCAGCAACCAGGTTGTACATCATTTGCGTTAATTTCCAGGCGGTAAATATTCTGTTTTCCGCCTCTCAAAAACGGCTCACACACTCCATGGCAACCGCTTTGAACTCGGTGAAATTACGGCACGCGCAGAGCCGCGTCATCGCGCGTTCGCGCAAGAAGGTAACGAAGATATCGTAGATGGCCATCGCTTCTTCGTATTCACTCTTGCTGATAGCGAGCAAGAAGATCACGTGCGCGGTTTCATCGCCCCAGGCGATACCCTGCGGGGCGAGGATGGTGTAGACCACCGTTTTCTTGGCCAGCAGACCAAGGGCGTGCGGCAAGGCAATGCTGTCACCCAGCATGGTGCTGACGATGGCCTCACGTTCCACCACCGAATCAAGAAACTCCGCGTCGACAAAACCTTCATCCTGCAACTGACGGCATAAGGTTTTGAACAACGTTTGTTGATCCATTGGCTCGTCAACCACACGAAAATGGGCGGCATCGAAGAATTTGTTCAACATCCACGGACGGGTTCTGTCGACCAGCACCAGTTTGCCAATCTGCTCCAGCTGATAATCGGTAGGGAACGGCGCAATCATCACCACCGGCTTATCTTTTTCACCGATCCGCGCGGTTGAGATGACAAAATCTTCGCTGATGCTTTCCCGCTGTTCGTAGTCGCGAAGCGTTACGGTATCGACGATCTCTATCTGCGGATACTTACGCGCCAGTACCGCTTCAATCATCCGCGCCATCGCATTTCCGGCATCGCATACCAGCAGAACCTTCGGCTGTCTCTGGTAACCGATGTTGTAACTACGCTCCAGCCCGACGCCAATATGCAGCACAAGGAAGCCAATCTCATTTTCACTGATGGTGTACGGCGTATATTTTCCCCATCCCGAGACGGCGGCCAGCGTCATGTCCCACGCCATGGGGTAGTGCTGTTTAATATTTTCCAGCAGCGGATTGGGGATCATTATCTGGTAACGCACCCGGGTTATCATCGTCTTAATATGCGTCAGCAGGTCAGCATGTAACTGTTTGTCATTCAACAGGTTGTAGTTGTACTGGCTGTTGATAAAACGCAGGATGTAATTGACCAACGCTTCATCATCATCCGCATTGATAGCACTGGGCGCGATCTCTTGTACCTGGCGGGCAGCAATATGCACCTGTAGCCAGTTTTCTTCGGAAACGGAAAGCGGTTTGTCTGCCAGGCGGTGCAATACCGCCGCGATTTCCCGCGTGGCCAGGCACACCGATTGATCGGCCTCTTCTGCGGCAAAATCCGGGAGTGGATATCCTTCGCTAATCCGCCGTACCGCCACCGCGCAGTACAAGCGTAAAAACAGCTCGCCCTCATCGGTCAGACGAATATGGAAACGGGCAAAAATGTCCTGCAAAACGGGTTGCAACTGTTCAGGGAGCCCCGCATTCAGCGCTTCTTGCGTCACTAACGGATGCTGCGGATCCTGCTGCGCCAGCGTCCACAGCAGATCGGTCAAACAGGCGCGGATCGCCATTTCGCTGCCGAACAGCTTCATGCCGTGACGGGGACGCGTTTCCAGCGTCAGATGATAACGTTGCAGATGCTCGCGCACCTCAGCCATATCGTTTTGCAGCGTCGCGCGGCTGATAAACCATTCATCAGCCAAATCTTCCAGCTTCAGCGAGAAAGCCGATGTCAGAAAACGCACCACCAGCCAGTGTATCCGTTCCTGGCTGGTGCGTGGGATGCGCAGCAACGTATTGGGCTGCTGCGTTTGCAGGGTGTGAAAGCTTGCCGGGTCGTCAATTTTGAGCTGATAACCATTACCCCGGCTGAGGACAAACTGTGCGCCGTACTGGGTGAGCAGCGCGTTTAGCGCGGTGATATCCGCCCGTACGGTGCGTGTGGAAACCGACAACCGCTGCGCCAGCTCGTCCTGCGGAAGCGCTTCGTTTTGCAACATGTCAAACAGCTGTGCTAAACGTTGGTTGGGGAATCGCACGTCAGTTTCCTCATCAGTCAGTTAGCCTACGCAGGCCCGGGTCATCGCCATCAGCTGGCGTACGTCGTCCGGACGAGTGTTACCACTCACCTTATCAATAATCGAACTATAGATGTGAGGAATGATTTTACTCACTCCGGCATCGAGGGCAATTTTCAGGATTTCAGTGAAATTATCCAGATCGATACCGCCGGTTGGCTCCAGCCAGAAGTCATGACGGGCGCAGGCCTGCGCGACCGCAATGTACTCGTCACGGCATTGCAGGCCGCCCATCGGGAAGTATTTAATTGAGCTACCGCCCATGTCTTTGAGCAGCGCAATCGCGGTTTCTACCGGCACAATACCGTCCGGAGTCTGGCTGCTTAGCGGACCAGTGGAGATTTTCACCCTGCCCGGCGTGCCGGTTGGCGAGACCAGACCGTTGACCACTGTCTCCTGCTGGCCCAGCAGCGCGCGACTGGTAGCCACGCCGGTAAAGACCTGATTGACATGTTGTGGCTGCACCTGACGGGAGATTTCACTGACCATCGCCGACTGGTTAGGATCGCCCGCCCCCAGCCCCACGGAGAGCGCATTGTCGATAAGGGCCGCGTATTCACGCATATCCGCTACCGCGCTTGCGACATCCGGGTAATTTTTTGACAATACGCCAACCAGCACGTGTCCTTCCGCCGCCGCATAAATATCTCGGGCATTTTCTTTGGAGCCTGCCAGCACGTTCAGGCAGACGCGGTCGCGATAAAAGTTAGGGGTCAGTTTCATGCATTTTTCTCCTGCGAAATCACTTCACCAATTCGACGGGCCACAATCTCCAGCTGCGCGCGATCGACACTGCGCACATCGGCTTCGATAATGCCTTCATTGGCTTTGTAACCACGGAAGTAAATCGCGTACTCCCCCTGTTTCAGCGCGTCAACCAGTTCCCCCGTGGCGATCCCGGTTACCGCTTCATCAAACTTAATTTCCGTGCGTGCGATGTCGCGCCCTGCACTATCCCACACCACGCGGGCGCTCACGCCGTTAAGCTGGTTCAAGGCATTAATGAACGGCGTCATTTTCTCGACCATCTCCGCGCCGCTCTCTTTCTGCGCGTTCAGATACAGTTCGATGGCGCAGGTCAGTCCAAGAATTCCCTCTTTGCCCACCTTCATCGCCCGGCCAATTCCCGCCGTCTGGCGCTTCACCCACTCAACGTACTGGGTTTTACCTATCACCAGACCGCTGGTTGGTCCTTCTATCGCCTTGGCGCCACTATAAATCACCAGATCTGCACCAACCCGGTAGTAGCACTGCAAATCCTCTTCCGCCGCCGCGTCCACGATCAACGGCAGATTATGTGTACGCGCCACCACCGCGGCCTGCTCCACGCTGAGCATACTTTTCTGGACGCAATGGTGAGATTTGATATACAGAATGGCCGCCGTACGCGGTGTAATGGCCGCCGCCAGCTGCGCCGCGGAACATTCGTTGGCATAACCGGCTTCCACTAACTTACCGCCGCCAAGCGCCACCATCGTGCCCACCGGAGCGCCAAAGTTGACGTTGTGGCCTCTGGGCAGCACGATTTCGTTGTTCTCGATGGGCGTGACGTGCAGATTCTCCGGCAGCCAGTCGCTGTCTTTAACCAGTACGCCAGCCACCGATAGGGCGATCCCGGCCGAGGCGCAAGAGACAACCGTTGCCCCTTCCACTTCCAGTAATTTCGCGATGTAGTCGCCTGTTTTATTGACCAGGTCTTTCATCTCGAAATATTGGTTCATCCCCGCCATCGCGGCTTCAACCACTTCTGGTCGCGGCGTGGAGACGCCAAGCGCCGTCATGCGGCCGGAGGTATTAATCACCTGTTTTAAATCGTATTTCTCAAAAATCGAAGGCATGTTCCGCGCTCCCTTGTTCGGTCATATAGCCCTTGCCCGCACGTATTGCGGCAAGCGGCACCAGCAGTTGTTCAGCCTGCAGGCTGTCGTTTTCTGCATCTACCAGCACGGTTGGCTGGCGCTTAAGCGTAAAGAGGGTTAAATCGGCATCCAGACCGACCTGCAGCCGCCCCTTCTGTTTCAGGCGCAGACCATCGGCGGCATTGGCGGTAACGCATTCAATGACCTGCGGAAGCGACATCCCAATGGCGAGGAATTTCGACATCACATTCGCCAGGGAATGTACCGGGCCGCTGATACGGTTGCGACAGTAAATATCGGAGCTGATGGTGTGCGGCAAAATGCCCAGGCCGATAGCGCGTTTTGCCACCGCAAAGCTCAGGCTGGCGGTGCCATGCCCAACGTCCAGACGCACGCCGCGTGAAATCGCCCGCGTCACTGACGCCCGCAGCTCGCCTTGCGGCGTCAGAATGCGATTCGGCTTACCGTTGTAACAGTGGGTAATGATGTCACCCGCGCTCAGGCGCTCAGCGATATCATCGAGATTCGGCGGGTTGTTGCCGATATGCACCATCAGCGGCAGGTCGCCGTTCTGTGCTTGCATCGCTTTGGCGCGATCCAGCGGCGTGATGCCATTTTCACCGACTACGCTGCTGCTCATACGTGCCTTCAGACCGACGATAAAATCAGGGTGGCGTTTAACCGCCTCTCGCACCGCATCAGCGTCAATATTGGCCATGTTGGCCAGCTCGTTCTGGGCGATAAGCCCAACGCGGGAGATGTTCAGCAGCGCATACACTTCGGTGGCAGCTTCCCGGGTCAGGGTGTAAAAATCGTCGATGTCATCCGCCCCGGTACTGCCCGCATCCACCACGGTAGTAACGCCGGTCGCAATACCGACGCTATCCGGCTGGTCGTGATAAATCGGGGATTTCGGGTAGCAATGAACGTGGGAGTCAATCCAGCCTGCGCTGACGTAACACTCGCCGCCCAGCTCGATGGTTTTCAGCGCCGGGCCATCAACGTCGCCCAAGGCCGCGATCTTGCCGTCTTTGAGCGCAATATCGCTCACCGTATCGTCAACGAGGCGCGCACGGCGCAGGAGTAAATCAAACATCGCTCTCTCCTTTGCCGGATGGCGGCGTAACCGCCTTATCCGGCCTGCAAATCAACAGTTAGCTAATGGCAATCGGGAAGATGGACCCGAGGATCATTGCGCCGAGGATCGCCCCGCCGGTAATCGGTTTTTGCCACAGATAAAACAGCAGCGCGCCCGCCAGAGAACCGATTCCGATAGGAATAGAAGCCGTCATCGCGCTAAGGATAATCAACGGTCCGAGGAAGCGGCCGGAGGCGTTACCGGCCCCCATCATGACGTCCGCACCGTAGGTCGAGTCGCTCTGGTTGATGGTGAACTTACGCGCCAGAATGATGATGTAGCCAATCGCCAGACCAATCACCAGACCGGTGACCAGCGAGGCGGCGAAGTTGGCGACCGGGAAGATAATGCCCGCGCCCAGCAGCAGCGCCGGAACACCTAACCCAACCCCGGTTTGAATCGCCCCGCCGATATCCAAAATCCCCACCAGCGAACCTTCAATGATGCGGGCAAACAGGAAGCTTGCGCCAAATGCCGCCACCGCCCCGTAGGAGCCGGTATCCATTCCCGCCTTCAGCATCGCCACAAAAGCCACTTCGTTAAATGCGCCAATACCGTACAGGTAGTACATGTGTGTTCCGGCAAATACGCCAGAGGAGAGCAGGCCCACGAAGATCGGGAACGACCAGTCAGCGAACCAAAAACCTTTATTCTGTTCCATGATGACCTCCGTTATTTGCCGCTGAGCGAGTTGTGGATAAGTTCGAGCCAGTTAGGCACGGTCAGATGGAAGGATTCGATCATCTTCATGTCGAAACCGCGGAAGAAGCCGCTCAGGACAAACAGCGCGACGATAGCTACCATCATCACTTTCGTGACGTGGTTCCAGCCGCTTTCTTCAACACCTTTGCCGATCAGAATGCCGAGCACCAGACCCGGAACGGCGTTGCCCATAATCAGCTGCGCCGCGCCGCCAAAAACGGTGGCCCAGAAGCCGGATTTCTTACCAGCGTCGATCGCCGCCAGCCAGAAGATCACTGGCATCACGGTGTTAACCAGCAGGTTAGCCGCGGGCACCAGCACTTTGACGGCGGTAACTTGCAACGCTTCCGGTACGGATGATGCGGTGAGGTTCAGGAAGGTCACTACGATCATCCCGATAACGCCGCAGGCAATTGCCATGCGTTTGGGGTCGTGCAGCGTTTCACCGACGTTGCGATTTTTAATCATCAGCGCGGCGGCGCCCCAGTTAGGGATGATGCGATGGTCGACGTCCTGCGTGAACGCCCCCGCCGCAACGGAGGAAGCCCAGGCATTAAAGAAGAAGCCCAGGCCGAACGAGAAGTGAGAAGCTGGATCTCCTTCGCAGGAATTCAGTTCTCCCAGAGTACGAAACGCGCCCATCCCTTGAGTGGTAGGCGCATGAAACATGCGTGCAGCCCCAGCGCCGACACCAACGCCAACCAATGCGCCGATGATGAGCGATTTTATTAATATTATCAGGAACATAATTATGCCTTTTAATAGAAAAATCAGCGTTGCGTAACGAAATCCACCTTGTCGAGATTGATGGCAGTCACGTTGACGGTCACGTCCAGCTCCACGCTGAAAGTGCATCTTTCCCGGCGCAAAAAGAGGAATAAAAACGCCTCTTTACGCACCGATTCACGCGCTTGAACAACCTGCACATCCTGTGGCTCAATACGCAGTAAGATATGCGGCGACGCTTTCATCACCGCAGCCTGAACGTGGTTCAGGGCATCGGCAAAGGCGCGAGCTTTAGTCTCGCCCTTACCCGTGACTCTCACCGTGGTGGTGAATTGCTCTTTCATGCTTAAGCGCCGTGTTTCTTTTGCCACGCCTGCACCAGGCGCTCGCCGAGCTCTTCTTTATCCATAAAGCCGAATCCCAGTACGTTGCACCCTTCGTTGATGGCGGTTACCCCTTCATCGACCGAGCGCATGCCGTATTTCGCCTTGTAGCCGTATTTGGTCTGCGCGGTAATCGCACCCGCACCACCACTGCCACAAAACGAGATACCAAAGGTGGCGTTTTCCGCTTTCATCACGTCACCCAGCTTCATATCTGCTGCAACGCCCGGCACCACAACGGCACGGCCACCCGCTTTCTCTACGCCTGCCGCCACTTTCTGGCCTTTACCCAGACGATCGCCAATCACTACGGTAATCTGTTCCATCTTTTGCTCCTTAAAGGTTGTCTTTCGCGACTTCGAAGTGCACCGACAGCAGCCAGGCCTCTTCCTCAGGAAGATTGCCAAACTCGGCGACCACGTCGCGGGCAAGCGCCATTGATTCGGCAGAAATTTCATCAAACAAGCTGGCATCGACTTCTGGTAAGGGTTCACCCGTTACCGAGCGGTGCGCCATGGCGCGAACATGCGACGTCAGCATCTGTTCCTGTACGGCGTTGGGAATAATGTTGCGTTCACGCAGCAAGGCATACACCTGCGCCAGCATGCGGTCGGCCAGTTCCACCGATTCCCCCATGTCATTCATTACAGCTCCGTTATTCACTCGTCTTACCCCGTTAATGTCTCTGAGGGTAAATTAGCGACGGAGGTTATAAGTTTGTAGCGAGTTGTTTTCCACTTCGAAGTGGAAAGGCGTGCAGCGATAGTGATCTGTGCCGCAAAAAGGGCTGGAACCACGATTTATCACTGGAAGAATGTGATTGAAATCGCAAGAGCGAGCAGCAAAATGGAAGGAAGTGCGAACAATGAATGGACGATAAAAATGAAAAAATGTGATGGGGATAGCGTTTACTTATGGGGCGTGCAGTAACGGGGTATTTTATCCGGCCTGCGGGTATGCAGGCCGGATAGCGTAGATTAACGGAACTTCTTGTGGTTTTCGTTGCGCGTGGTTTTCAACTCTTCCGCAACGGCTTTCGCCTCTTTGACTTTACCTTCGTTCGCCAGCTTCAACGCACCGTCAATCTGGCCGATCAGCGTGTCAAAGCCGTGGCGAAAATCCTTCATCTCCGGGCTGTCCGGGGATTTGTTTTCCAGCTTCGGCGGCGTTCCCTTTTGCGCGTCCAGCGCGGCTGCACGCATTTTGGTTAAGGCGTCTTTCAGTTCAGTCGCATTATCCGTTTTTTCGACGATTTTCAGGTTGTCGTTGAGGATCCCCATATCGTCTTCAAGATCGGCTGCAAACGCAGAAGAACCAAGAACCAGCGTTGAAGCTGCGACGATCGCTAACAGGTGTTTACGCATTGCTCACTTCCTTTTTTATTATTCAAAAATAAACAAACGCCAGATACCCTCAATAATTCACGCCACAGCTTGAAGTATGACGGGTATTATTGCCCGGCGATCTTCATCTCCGGCAACAGGACCGAACCACACTGAATATTACTGCGCGTTTCAATATCGTTGCCGACGGTGACGATATTACGCCACATCTCTTTTAAGTTACCGGCGATGGTAATTTCACTCACCGGGTACTGAATTTCGCCGTTTTCGACCCAGAAGCCCGCCGCGCCGCGCGAGTAATCGCCGGTAATGCCGCTTACGCCCTGTCCCATCAGCTCGGTAACCACAAGACCTGTGCCCATCTCTTTAAGCAACTGCTCGAAGCTTAGACCCTGTCCCGGAATTCGCCAGTTGTGGATCCCGCCTGCATGACCGGTGCTCTTCAGCCCCAGCTTACGTGCGGAATAGTTGGTCAGCAGCCACTGAGTCAGCACGCCGTCTTTAATAATGTCGCGGCGTTCGGTCCGTACGCCTTCGCTGTCGAACGGCGACGACGCCAGCCCTTTCAGCAAGTGCGGATGTTCTTCAATGGTCAGCCATTCCGGCAGAATTTGCTTGCCCAGCGAGTCGAGCAGGAAGGTGGATTTGCGGTACACCGAGCCACCAGCAATTGCGCCAACCAGGTGTCCGAACAGTCCGGTCGCCACTTCATTGGCGAAAATCACTGGTGCTTTCATGGTGGAAAGTTTACGCGGAGACAGGCGAGATAAGGTACGGCGAGCACAGTCAGCCCCCACCCACTCCGGCGTTTGCAGATCGCCCATAGCCCGGCCAATGGTGTAGGCGTAATCACGCTCCATATCGCCATTTTCTTCTGCGATTACGCAACTGGAAAGGGAATGGCGCGTGGAGCAGTAGCCCTGCAGCATGCCGTGGCTGTTGCCAAACACTTTGATGCCATAGTGGCTGTTAAAGCTGCCGCCTTCGGTGTTGGTGATACGCTTATCGGCCTGCAACGCCGCCTGTTCAGCGCGGGCAGCCAGTTCGATAGCTTCGTCAGGGGAAACTTCCGCCGGGTGGAACAGGTCCAGATCGGGCGCATCAAAGGCCAGCAGTTCTTTATCTGCCACGCCCGCGCACGGGTCCGGCGAAGTGTAACGTGCAATGTCCAGCGCGGCCTGCACGGTACGTGCAATCGCCTGCGGGCTTAAATCGGTGGACGATGCGCTGCCCTTACGGTTCTGGTGGTAAACCGTAATCCCCAGTGCACCATCGCTATTGAATTCGACGTTCTCCACTTCACCATAACGGGTGCTGACGCTAATACCCGTGGTCTTGCTCACAGCGACTTCCGCGCCATCCGACTTACCTGACGCTAATTCCAGTGCCGTCGAGACTGCTTCTTCCAGAATCTTACGCTGCGCTTCAACTTGTGAGATTACTTTCATCGCAAATGCCATAATGTAGAGAGAGTTTCTCTGAAGTCTAACAGAGAACCGTTTTTCAGTGCGCATCTTAACTGGTAACATTAGCCTCTTTTTTTAAGGAGCCTGACATGACTAAGCAGCCCGAAGACTGGCTCGACGACGTTCCCGGTGATGACATCGAAGACGAAGACGATGAAATTATCTGGGTCAGTAAAAGTGAAATAAAACGTGACGCCGAGGAGTTAAAACACCTTGGTGTGGAACTGGTAAAACTGGGGAAAAACGCGCTGGACAAAATCCCGCTCGATGCGGATTTACGTGCCGCGATTGAGCTGGCCCAGCGTATTAAGATGGAAGGTCGCCGTCGTCAGCTGCAGCTGATTGGCAAAATGTTGCGCCAGCGCGATGTTGATCCTATCCGTCAGGCGTTGGACAAGCTAAAAAACCGTCATAACCAACAGGTCGTTGTCTTCCATAAGCTGGAGCAACTGCGTGACCGTATGGTTGACGGTAGCGATGAAGCTATCGAAGAAGTGATGAACCTGTGGCCTGACGCCGACCGTCAGCAACTGCGTTCGCTGGTGCGTAACGCCAGGAAAGAAAAAGCGGGCAACAAGCCGCCAAAATCTTCCCGCCAGATCTTCCAGTATCTGCGTGAACTGGCGGAAAACGAGGCCTAACCTCTTCGTCCGCCGAAAGTGCCGGATGGCGGTGCAAATACCTTATCCGGCCTACGATCCGTTGTAGGCCCGGTAAGCGTAGCGCCACCGGGCATTTTTTACTCTTCTTCCGCCTGAGCTTTCTTCGCCAGACCATCCAGCAGTTTTTGATGAATGCCGCCAAACCCGCCGTTGCTCATCACCAGAATGTGATCGCCAGGCTGTGCGGTTTTCACCACCATATCTGCCAGTGCATCCACATCGCCGCTCCAGTGTGCCGGCTGAACGCAGGCTTCAGCGACTTCTGCTACCTGCCACGGAATGTGCGGGGGTTGCAGCAGGAACACTTCGTCTGCACGCCCTAACGACGGCGCCAGGTCATCTTTGCACAGGCCCATTTTCATGGTGTTCGAGCGAGGTTCCAGCACAGCGATGATGCGCGCCGTGCCGCCCACTTTACCGCGCAGTGCCGCAAGCGTTGCCAGAATGGCCGTCGGGTGATGGGCGAAATCGTCATACACCGTCACGCCATTGGCTTCACCGCGCAGCTCAAGACGACGACGGGCGTTGATGAATGAGCCAAGCGCATTGGCCGCATCCGCAGGTACGACGCCAACATGACGCGCGGCTGCAATCGCCATCAGGCCGTTGTGCATGTTGTGCTCGCCCACCAGGCCCCACTTCACTTCACCGACTTTTTCACCGTCCAGCCACACTTCCCACTCGGAAGCATCGGTGGTCAGTTTTTTCGCCTGCCAGTGACCTTGTTCGCCCACCAGCTCTTGTTCGCTCCAGCAGCCCATCGCCATCGTTTGTTTCAGATTGATGTCGTTTTCCGGGTAGATGATGCGTCCCTGGCCCGGCACGATACGCACCAGATGGTGGAACTGTTTCTGGATCGCTTTCAGATCGTCAAAGATGTCCGCGTGATCGAACTCAAGGTTGTTGAGGATCAGCGTGCGCGGGCAGTAATGCACGAATTTAGAACGCTTATCGAAAAACGCGCAGTCGTACTCGTCCGCTTCTATCACGAAGAAATCGCTCTCGCCGAGACGCGCGGAAACCTCAAAGTTGCCCGGAACGCCGCCGATCACAAAGCCAGGTTTATAGCCACAGGCTTCGAGGATCCAGGTCGCCATTCCGGCGGTAGTGGTTTTGCCGTGCGTTCCCGCAACCGCCAGTACCCAGCGATCGCGCAATACAAAGTCATGCAGCCACTGCGGGCCAGACATGTACGGAATGTTCTTTTCCAGCACCGCTTCCACGCACGGATTGCCACGGGTCATGGCATTGCCGATGATCACCAGGTCCGGCTGCGGGTCGAGCTGGCTGGCATCGTAACCCTGAATCAGATCAATGCCTTGCTTCTCAAGTAAGGTACTCATCGGCGGATACACATTGGCGTCCGAACCGGTTACTTCATGACCGAGCGAGCGCGCCAGCATCGCCAGACCGCCCATGAAAGTGCCACAAATTCCCAAAATATGAATGCGCATACGTCACTATCCTTTTTTAATCTGGGGGCCATTTTACGCACATGTCCGGCAAGTGAGAAACGCATTTCAGGATATTCCGCAGTTTGCTGGCGCGATTCACCTAAGCGCAGCAATGGAAATATTTGTTAATATTGTTGCGGTCGCTTTACTCCACATAAATTGCAGGGAAAGTGTTATGAAAACGTTAGGTGAATTTATTGTCGAAAAGCAGCACGAGTTTTCTCATGCTACCGGTGAACTCACTGCTTTGTTGTCGGCAATAAAGCTGGGCGCCAAGATCATCCACCGCGATATCAATAAGGCCGGTCTGGTCGATATCCTGGGTGCCAGCGGTGCTGAGAACGTACAGGGAGAGGTTCAGCAAAAACTCGATCTGTTCGCAAACGAAAAACTGAAAGCAGCACTGAAGGCGCGCGACATTGTGGCGGGCATTGCCTCAGAAGAAGAAGATGAAATCGTCGTCTTTGAAGGCTGTGAACACGCTAAATACGTTGTGCTAATGGATCCGCTGGATGGCTCATCCAACATCGATGTTAACGTCTCTGTCGGTACGATTTTCTCTATCTACCGCCGCGTAACCCCAGTCGGCACACCGGTCACGGAAGAGGATTTCCTGCAGCCGGGCAACAAGCAGGTTGCTGCAGGTTACGTGGTTTATGGTTCTTCCACCATGTTGGTGTATACCACCGGCTGTGGCGTACACGCCTTCACCTACGATCCTTCTCTGGGCGTATTCTGCCTCAGCCAGGAACGTATGCGCTTCCCGACGAAAGGCAGCACGTACTCCATTAACGAAGGCAACTACATCAAATTCCCGAACGGCGTGAAGAAGTACATTAAATTCTGCCAGGAAGAAGATAAGTCAACCCAGCGCCCGTACACCTCGCGCTACATTGGCTCTCTGGTTGCGGATTTCCATCGCAATCTGCTCAAAGGCGGGATCTACCTGTACCCAAGCACCGCCAGCCACCCGGAAGGGAAACTGCGTCTGCTGTACGAATGCAACCCAATGGCCCTGCTGGCCGAGCAGGCGGGCGGCAAGGCGAGCGACGGTAAAAATCGTATTCTGGATATCATCCCGGAAAGCCTACACCAGCGCCGCTCCTTCTTCGTGGGTAACGACCACATGGTTGAAGATGTAGAACGCTTTATCCGCGAGTTCCCGGACGCGTAAGTATTATTCATCGCACGGACGTAGGCCGGATAAAGGCGTTTACGCCGCCATCCGGCCTACAAAATCCATCGTCCGGTTACGCTTTCTGTAGCTTAAATACGGCCATGGCTTCGATTAGCGCTGAAGACTGTTCTTCCAGCGAGCGGGTAGCCGCTGAAGACTGCTGTACCAGCGCCGCGTTTTGCTGCGCCGTTTCATCCATCTGAATCACCGCGATATTCACCTGCTCTATGCCGCGACTCTGTTCCTGGGACGCACTGGCAATTTCACGCATCAGTTTGGTCATGCGCATCACTTCATTGGCAATCTCATCCATGGTTTCGCCCGCCTGCTGCGCAAGCTCACTACCTTCCCCTACGTGGGTGTGTGAATCACTGATTAACGTGCGGATCTCTTTGGCCGCCTCGGCGCTGCGGCTGGCCAGATTACGCACTTCACCGGCGACAACCGCAAAGCCCCGCCCCTGCTCACCAGCTCGCGCCGCTTCAACGGAAGCATTGAGCGCCAGGATATTGGTCTGGAAAGCAATACCGTCGATTACGCTGAGTATGTCGGCGATTCGGCTGGAACTGCCGGAAATATCGCGCATTTTCTCGATCACATAGCACACCATTTCGCTGCCGCGATCGGCGGTATCCGACACCGATTTTGCCAGCTGGTGCGCCTGTTCCGCGTTCTGCGCATTCTGTTTCACCGTCGCCGTGAGTTCTTCCATGCTGGCGGCGGTCTGCTCCAGCGAAGTGGCTGTCGATTCAGTGCGTTGCGCCAGATGCTGGTTCCCGGCCGTCAGTTCACGACTGCCAATATCAATTTGCGAACTGGCATCGCGTACGCGCTGTACCGAGTCGCCCAGCGCATGGCGCATTTCATCCATTGCCGTGTTCAGGCGGTTAAATTCAGCGCTGGCCGACAACGCGGTAACCGGTGATAAATCCCCCGTTGCCAGACGTTCCAGTTGCTCAACCATGTTATCCAACGGTTTGAGAAACTTATTTCGCAGCATAAACCAAATGACCGCCAGCAATGCGATAGCAGCCAACATCGCAGAGCTCATAATACCGTGATAAATCAACGATGTAATGACACGGGTAGAAGCATATAGCCCCATACCACCGGTCAGTAACAGAAGGAACGTCAGCAAAGACAATAACACCAACAAACTTGATCGAATTGAAAGGGATTTTGGCATCGTTATATTTCCGGTTGTAGGGTTAAAACAGACCTGTACAGAACCTATCGACTACAACCGGAAAAAGTTTAGGTATTTAAATGTTTTGTGCAAAATCAGGATGTTACTTTGGTGTTGCCGCCGTACCCACTCGGGTCACCGGCGAGCTTTGACGATTTTCCCAAAGCACCGTCAGACCGCGTTGTAACGCTATAAAAATAAACAATAAAATACCAATCGCGATCTTCGTCCACCAGGAACTTAATGTGCCATCAAAATTAATGTAGGTCTGGATCAGCCCCTGAATGGCGACGCCAAACAATGTCCCTAACACCGTACCGACCCCGCCACTAAGTAGCGTTCCGCCAATCACGACGGAGGCTATCGCATCCAGTTCGACGCCAACGCCCGCCAGCGCATAGCCCGCCTGGGTATAAATGGAAAAGACAATGCCGGCAAGCGTCGCCAGCCCGGTAGACAGCATATAAATGCGGATGGTGGTGCTGCGAGTTGAGATGCCCATCAGGTTGGCAGAGGTGGCGTTGCCGCCAATCGCGTAAACCTGATTACCAAAGCGCGTACGGTGCGCCAGGAATATGCCGATGACGACAACCGCCAGCATCAGCAATCCCATCGCGCTCAGGCGACCACCGCCGGGAATTTTCCATGCCAGGCTTGAGAGCGTGTCATAAACCGGATGATTAATTGGGATAGATTCTTCAGAGACCAGATAGCTGACGCCGCGCAGGAAGAACATTCCCGCCAGGGTGATAATAAATGCCGGGATCTTCAGCGCATCAATCAGTAACCCCATAAACGCACCAAACGCGCAGCCCATCAGCAAAACCAATGGGAACGCCAGCAGCGGGGAAATGCCCCAAAAACCAATGGCCTTTGCCAGAAATACGCCGGTAAAGGCGATCACCGAGCCAACGGAAAGGTCGATCCCGCCAGAGAGGATCACGAAGGTCATGCCTACGGCAATGATGCCCAGAAAGGCGTTATCGGTCAGGATATTGCAAATGACCCGGGTGGAAGCAAAAGCGGGAAACTGCGTCAGGCAGTAGAGATAACCCAGCACAAACACGCCGAGGGTGATCATCAGCGGTAAATTACGTTTTATCATGACCACGCACTCCTTTTATCAGGCTGATAAAGCGTTGCGACTGCACGACCAGCACACACAACACCACCACGGCTTTGACCACCTGATTCAGTTCCGGCTGGAAGCCCGACAGCAAAATCCCGGTATTCATGCCCTGAATAATCAACGCGCCTACCACCGACAGCAGCAGGTTAAAGCGCCCGCCCATCAGCGAACCGCCGCCGATAACCACCGCCAGGATGGCATCCAGCTCCAGCCATAATCCGGCGTTATTGGCATCTGCCCCCCGGATATCCGCCGTGACGATAATGCCAGCAATAGCCGCGCACAGGCCGCTCAGCACATAGGTGAGCATCACGATAATGCGGGTGTTCACCCCGGCGTTTTTTGCCGCACGAATGTTGATACCCACCGCTTCGATAAACATACCCAGCGCCGTTTTCCGCGTCAGCAGCCAGAACACCACCAGCGTGAGCAGTGCAATAATTACCGGCGTGGGGAATAGTAAAAGCGAGCCGCTGCCAAACCATGACAGTTCGGGCGAGTTAAAGGTGACAATCTGCCCGGAAGTGATAAGCTGCGCCACCCCGCGCCCGGCCACCATCAGGATTAGCGTGGCGACGAACGGTTGAATCTTGAGGATGGCCACCAGAATCCCGTTCCACAGCCCAGCCAGAATGCCGGAGCCTAAGGCGGCAAGCAGAACCACCGGCAGACTGTGCCCGGCCACCGTCATCGCCGCAGTAGTGGCACCGGCAATAGCCATGACGGCCCCCACGGAAAGGTCGATACCGCCGGTGGCAATCACCAGCGTCATACCAATCGCCAACAGCGCCACGGGAGCGGCGCGGTTGAGAATATCAATCGGGCTACCGAACAGCCGACCATCCTGCAAAATCACCTGGTAGAAATGCGGGGCGACCAGGCTATCCACCAGCAGCACCAGCAGTAACGCCACCAGCTGTGGCATCCCCTTTGGCCAACGGAACCGCCGTTTAGACGGATTGGATTGAGGGAGAGATTGAGGCATCACCATAGTCTCCTTAGGCCGCAATGGCGTTCATGATTGCCGGTACGGACAGTTCAGCCAGTGGGATCTCTGCCACCTGTTTGCGATCGCGCATAATAATGACCCGATCGGCATAGCCCACTAACTCTTCCAGTTCGGATGAAATGACCAGCAGCGCCAGACCATCCGCGCACAGCGTTTCGATCAGGCGGATGATCTCCGCATGCGCGCCAACGTCGATCCCACGCGTGGGTTCATCGAGGATCAGGAACTGCGGTTTGGTCAGTAACCAGCGCGAGAGCAATACTTTTTGCTGATTGCCGCCGGAGAGAAATTCGATCGGTTGCTCCGCGTTTGGAGTACGAATACCAAGCTGGCGGATAAACCGATCGGCAATCTCGTTTTGCTCTTTACGGGGAATAGGCCGCAGCCAGCCGCGCTGTGCCTGCAATGCCAGAATGATGTTTTCCCGCACCGAAGCGGCAGCAATAATGCCATCCGTTTTGCGATCCTCCGGACAGAAACCGATCCCCAGACACGAAGCCTGATGCGGCGATCGCAAAGTCTGCGGTTTGCCTTTGATCAGCGCACTTCCGCTGTCGGCGGGTTTAATACCAAAGATCACCTCCGCCGTTTCCGTTCGCCCGGATCCCAGCAGTCCGGCGAGACCGACGATCTCACCGGGACGCACCTGTAGATCAAACGGCGCGATGGTGCCTTTTTTGCCAAAATCACTGAATGCCGCCACCGGTTTATCACTCAGCAAGGTGCGGCCCGCACGCTGTAGCGCATGGGTATCCAGTTCGCGGCCCAGCATCATTTTGACCAGTTCGATCTGAGGCAGCTCGCGGGTTTCACGGCAGCCAACGAAGCCGCCGTTACGCAGGACGGTAATGCGATCGCTGACCTGATAAACCTGATCGAGAAAGTGGGTGACGAAGATCAGACTGACGCCGCGATCGCGCAGATGTCGCATCAGACCAAACAGCATTTCAACTTCCTGGGTATCAAGGCTGGCAGTCGGCTCATCGAGGATCAGCACTTTCGCGGAGAGATCGATCGCCCGACAGATGGCGACGATTTGTTGCATCGCCACGGAAAAGCGGTTCAGCGGCTCGCGCACGTCGAGGGAAAAACCGTATGACGCCATCAGCTCCGTCGCGCGTTTTTCCATCTGTTTGCGCTGGAGCAGGCCAAAGCGCCGCGGTTCACGACCAATAAATAAGTTATCGGCAACCGACATATTGGGCAGCAGGTTCACTTCCTGGTACACGGTGCCAATCCCCAGTTGCTGGGCATGGGCGGTGTTTTTGGGGGAAATCGGTTGGCCTTCGAGCCAGATAGTGCCACGATCGGCATGGTAAACGCCGGTCAGCGCTTTGATGAGCGTCGATTTGCCGGCTCCGTTTTCTCCCAGCAGCGCCATAATTTCACCGCGACGCAAACTGAAATCCACGTTATCCAACGCTTTGACGCCGGGAAAGAATTTGCTTAATCCTTCGGTGCGGAGGATTTCCTGATGTTGGTCGGTGGTCATGGCATTCCTCCGGTACGAGGTCACGGCGTTTCGTAGGCCTGATAAGCGCAGCGCCATCAGGCAACAAATGCCGGATGGCGGCGTAACGCCTTATCCGGCCTACGGAAGACCGACAGAAAAACTAGTAGCCCATGTTTTTCTTCTTCTCTAACTCTTCTTTCGCCGTATCCGGCAGATAGAGGATCGACTTGGTAATGGTCAGCTTCTCAGGCATCGTGCCGTCTTTTTTGAATTTCTCCAGCGCGTCGAATGCCGGGCCGGCCATATTCGGCGTCAGTTCGACGCTAGCGTTGGCTTCGCCGTCAATCATCGCTTTGTAGATATCCGGTACGCCATCGATAGAACCGGTGAGAATATCTTTGCCAGGTTTCAGGCCCGCTTCTTTGATCGCCTGAATCGCACCGATCACCATGTCATCGTTGTGGGCGTAAACCATACAGATGTTCTTGCCGTTGTTTTCCGCTTTGATAAAGCTCTCCATCACTTCTTTCCCTTTACTGCGGGTGAAGTCACCGGACTGAGAGCGAATAATTTTGATGTTTGGCGCACTGGCAATGGCTTCAGCAAAGCCTTTCTTACGATCGATCGCCACGCTGGCCCCAACGGTCCCTTGCAGCTCAACGACGTTACACGGCTTGCCGTCCACTTGTTTAATCAGCCAGTCGCCGATCAATTTACCTTCCAACACGTTGTCGGCGGTGACGGTGGTCATATAGAGAGATTTGTCTTTTACATCGATGGAACGATCGAGCAAAAAGACCGGAATGTCGGCATCTTTAGCTTCTTTTAAAACCGGCTCCCAACCCGTTGCCACGACCGGCGCAATAAAGATGGCGTCGACGCCCTGCGCAACAAATGAGCGGACTGCTTTAATCTGGTTTTCCTGCTTTTGCTGGCCATCAGCGATTTTCAGCGTAATTCCCCGCTTTTCGGCCTCGCTTTTCGCGACGTTGGTTTCTGCGGCGCGCCAGCCGGATTCAGAGCCAACCTGCGAAAATCCTACGGTTAAAGGGGCTGCCATTGCCATAGACGACATGGCTGCCGAAACTGCTGTGACTAAAAGTAAGCGCTTCCACATAAGTGCGTCCTCGTAGGGTGATTATTGTTGGTTAATTAACCGTTGCGAAAAAACTATAGACAATTGAGCATGTAACGGATTGCGTTACATCACACTTCAAAAAAGTAAATAAAACGTTAATCACAACTTTGTAATCGCTTTCATCTCACTATGAAAAATGCGGCTAAAGATATGGATTTTTCTGTCACGAGAGAGAGGTAAAAAGAAGAAAATGCACGCAGAGAAAGCGAAAACAAGCGGAGACATTCCGCGCGAGTTGGCTATAATACCCGCCACTTGTTTGCCATAGCTTATTTAAAGGAAACAGACATGAGCTTACTCAACGTCCCTGCCGGTAAAGACCTGCCGGAAGATATCTACGTTGTTATCGAGATCCCTGCCAACGCAGATCCGATCAAATACGAAGTTGACAAAGAGAGCGGCGCCCTGTTCGTTGACCGCTTCATGTCCACCGCGATGTTCTATCCGTGCAACTACGGTTACATCAACCACACCCTGTCTCTGGACGGTGACCCGGTAGACGTTCTGGTCCCGACTCCGTACCCGCTGGAGCCAGGTTCAGTGATCCGCTGCCGTCCGGTTGGCGTACTGAAAATGACCGACGAATCCGGTGAAGATGCGAAACTGGTTGCGGTACCGCACACCAAGCTGAGCAAAGAATACGATCACATCAAAGATGTGACCGATCTGCCGGAACTGCTGAAAGCGCAGATCACCCACTTCTTCGAACACTACAAAGATCTCGAAGCGGGCAAATGGGTGAAAGTTGACGGTTGGGACAACGCTGAAGCTGCTAAAGCTGAAATCGTTGCTTCCTTCGAGCGCGCGAAGAAGTAAGTTCGCGTTAGCGTAAAGCCCTGAACGCCAGCCCCTGGTTAGTAAGGGTTTTTTAATTTCTACTTTCTTTTCCCCCTCCCCTTCGCTGTTTTCTTTTTGACCTACCAGATTGGGTAGTCACATTTCATTTATGTTAATTGCGAATGAGATTAGATCTCATTATCATTCTCGGCATGTAAATAAATGTGAATAAAAGTCAATGAACCTCCACAATGTGAAGTCCCTGAAACGCTATTCCTGCGTGGCTCTCGCCATAGCACTGTTATTTACCAGCCTGTCCAGCGGGGCGCAGACGCTACCTGAGCAAGATTTTCTGACCCGCGACGTTGGCAACGGCGTGTATGAACTGGCGGTTGATAGCCAGCAGAATGCGCTTTTTGCTGCCTCGTCGCCGTCGTTTGATAAAGATAAAACCAGCGGGCTTATCTATAAACTCGATCTGGAGAAACTCACCACGACTGAAGTTATCGAAACCAGCCGTCGTGCCTTTGCCACTGCCCTGGATGAAGAAAATCAGGTGCTGTACGTGGGTAACACGCTGGAGGGTTCCGTCACGCTCATTGATACCCGCAGCGGTAAAGAGCTGGCGATACTGCAACTGAGCGAAGCCAAAAACCCGAAAGAAATTGTCCATACCCGCGAAATGGTGCTCGATAAACAGCATCACCGCCTGTACGTTTCCGGCGTGGCTGAAAAAGGCATTGTCTGGGTGGTGGATACGCAAAAGCGCGAGAAAATCGCTACCCTTGAAAACATGGGCCAGTATCCGACCGGCATGGCCGTCGATGCAAATAAGAACCGCCTGTATGTCGTAAATGGCCGCAACGAACTTATTACACTGGATACCACCAACCATCAAATTATTAGCCGCTTTAGCATTGAGCCAGGCAAAAAACATTTTTTCCTGAATATTGCTTTGGATGCAAAAAATAATCGCGCATTCCTGACCGATCCTGATTTAGCGGATGTACTGGTTGTTGATATTAATACCGGTAAGGTTATTGCCCCCATTAAGGTTATCAACTCGCTGGCGGTGATATATAACGAAAAACGCCAGGAAGTGTATATCACCCACCGAAATGCAAAACGCATCAGCATTGTGGACAGCAAGACTTATCAGGTAAAACAAAGCATTGAAACCAATGCGTTACCTAACAGCCTGGCGCTCTCGTCTGATGCCAACACCCTGTATGTCAGCGTCAAACAGCCGGAAAAAATGGCAGGTGTGAAGCCCGACTACGTGCTGAAAATCGACCTCTCCAAATATTAATAATTAAAAACGCTTCTGACACCTTGCAGCTTTTCTGGGCTGCAAGGTGATGCTTTTATTTTTTACTTTTCAGGTGTCTATATTATGAAAACGCGTCAACTTATTACGCTGACAGGGATCGTTGCATTCTCAGGCGGTGTTATTTTCCCCACTCAGGCAGAAGAACTCACCGAAACCTCACGCAATAGCGAAGATGAAATGGTGATCACCGCATCCGGGTTCTCGCAGCAAAAGCGCGAAGCGCCAGCCACCATTTCCGTTATCGATCGTAAAACGCTGGATATTCAGCCGGACCGTAGCATTGGTGAAGCGATTAAAAACCTTCCTGGCGTCTCGGTCACTAACAGCAGCGGCATGAACGCTGGCAGCATTATGATCCGCGGCATGGACCCGTCCTATACCGCGTTTATGGTCAACAGCGTCAAACAAAATACCGGTGAATCTCGCCCTTACGGGCATGACATCGGTACTGAAGCCAACTTCTTACCGCCGATGGAGGCCATTGAGCGTATCGAAGTTATCCGCGGGCCCATGTCCTCGCTGTACGGCTCAGATGCCATCGGCGGTGTGGTCAACGTGATTACCAAAAAACCGTACGGCGCAAAAGAGTGGACGACGGCAATTGCCGCCAATACCTGGCTTCAGGAGCACCAGTATTTGGGTAATACCAGCCAGATGAACTTGTTTACCATGGGACCGATTGTGCCCGATGTTCTCGGCCTTAGCGTAGCGGCCGACTGGCTCGACCGTCGCGATGACGATCGCAATAACTATTTCGGCAAACACAACCGTAAATCCGTTGATATGACGCTGGGCCTGGCCGCTAGCGAAAATAACCTGTTCGACCTCAATGTGGTCACCGGTGAGCAGGAGAAAAACCGTACCCAGAAGCGCGGCGCGCCGTGGTCATGGCTGTTCGATCGTAACGCCGCCACCCTAACGCATACCGGCTGGTATGCCGACGACACCATCGCAACGACCAACTACATAAACTATGAAAAAGGCCGTTCGAAGTACGTTTATGACAGCCAGTCGCCGCAGTATGTGCAGATGGAGAACTACGTCGCCAATTCGCAAACCACCTTCACGCTCGACAACCATAAACTGACCGTTGGGGCGAATTTCACCCGCGAAGAGCTGAATGACCGCTTTGATGTGGCCAACAAAACGCTGCCCGGATCTGAGCCAGTGACAAAAATCAGCCGTAACGGTTGGGCATTGTTTGCTGAAGACGGCTGGAGCATTGACGACTTCATCCTGACCACATCAGCGCGTATGGACCAGGATGATAACTTTGGCACACATATTACGCCGAAAATGTACGGTAACTGGGCCTTCAGCAATGACTGGGCGCTGAAGGGCGGCGTTTCCGCAGGTTATAAAAAACCTGAGCTGCGTGCGACTTCCAGCGACTTTGTCACCCCATACGGCTCGACTGTACCTTATCCCTTCCTGGCCGTCGGTAACGACGATCTGAAACCAGAACAAAGCGTTAACTCTGAGCTGGGCCTCTACTGGACGGGGAATGCGCTGTCACTGGATAGCACCGTCTTCTATACGCAGTTCAAAGACAAAATTGCTGAACAAACCATTTGCGAAACCACATCGACGAATCAGTGCTCCGTGAATGGCTACAAGGCGGACTCCGTCAGTAAATACTTCAACGTCAGCAAGGCGGACGTGTACGGTATAGAACTGAATGCCGACTGGCAGATTAGCGCCGATGTGAAAGCCAACGCTAACTACACCTGGAACCACAGCGAACAGAAAAGCGGCGTAAACAAAGGCTACGCGCTCAACGATTATCCGCGCCATATGGCGAACCTGTCGCTGAACTGGGCGGCAACGCAGAGTCTGGACGTATGGAGTACGGTGAATTACCGCAGCAGTAACCGCAACAGCGGCAATAACTATAAGTACGATGACTACACGATGGTCGACGTAGGCGTACGTTATAAGCTCAATAAGCACACGCAGCTGATGGCAGGGATCTACAACGTGCTGGATGAGGATCCGAAACTGACGACTGCATGGAATGAATCCGCGCAGGTGGAAGGACGCCGCTATAACCTCGGCGCGCGCGTGGAGTTTTAAGCCTTTAATAAACAACGCCACCCGAAGGCGGCGTTGTTTATTCTGGTAGGCGATATATCAGTACTGGTCTCTGTCTAACCAGTTACCGCTTTCAATCAGCGTTAAGCCATCAACCGGACGTTGGTACACGTACATCCATGCACTTCCGTACGGCGTTTGAATTAACTGGCGTGCGTATTCACCGCCGCGGGTACGCAGAGCGTCAAGCTCTGCCAGCGTGGCGTTATCAATACGATAAACTTCCCCGTGTACTGTTCCATTTCCCGGAACCGCGCCTGGATAGTGGCCCAGGCTGTACAACTGGTAGTTATCGATACTGAAATTTCCCAGCAACAGGGCATTGGTCATCCAGTGGCTGTTGCCTTGTTTGGTTCGTAAACTGCCGTAGACAAATATTCGCATTGCTAAAACTCGAACTGATAGAGCAAATCAAGTGCCTGATCTACGCCAGACACTGCTTCCAGATATAGCTTAGGCATCAGACGATAACGTAGCGTGAGTGTCGCTAAGGAGTCAAATATACCCACACCATATTTCACCTGCAGACCTGGCAGTACGTATCCGCTGACAACCACCTGAGATGAGTCGCCCACCCCTTGCGTGTCCAGTGCCAGATTGCTTACGCCAAATGTCTCCCCGATTTTACCCACAACCTGACCACTTTGTGCAACCCCCAGACCAATAAGCATTGAAGTCATCGCTGCGCTATCGCTTTGTTCGCTATCCAGCCCTTGTCCACGTAGCAGGTAGGAAAGCGCCATTTGCTGCGACATTGCCGGGTCGGAGAAGATCTCCGCCTTCGGTTCATCGGCGGTACCGGTGACGCGAACGCCAGCGATCACATCGTCTTCGGTGGCATCTGGGTTACGAATCGCTTCGATGTTGAGCAACGGCTGATCCGGCGGACCGGAGAACAACAGCTCGCCCTTACGCACAATCAGATCCTGACCATAGGCGTGGAAGCGACCGCTCGGGATATTAATTTGCCCGTTAAGCCCCAGACCTTGCTTATCCTGCACCACTTTCAGATCGCCCGTCAGACGCGCTTTCAGACCAAAGGCGTCAAGACGCACGTTGTTACCAACGTGGATGTTCAGGTTGCTGTTGATCGGAATACCGGCGGTCTGCGGTTTCTCGGGCTGCAGATTGTTGTTAAGCATGACCATATCGCTGGAAACCCCAACCGCGCTTTCCGGCAGGTCATGTACCACGATACGCGCCCACGGCACATCCACGTTGCCATCGAGAGTAAACAGGCTTGGTGTAGCTTCAAAGACCACGTCCGGCGATACATCCAGGCGGACCATCGGCGGTACGGTAATACGTACCCTGCTGCCTTTAGCCGCAACGCGCGCCCGCCAGTTGTCTATCTGACTCCAGTCGGCATCGCCGCTCAGGTTAATTTCGCCCTGCTGCGTACGCACCACGCCCGCCAGCGTTGAGCGTGTTCCGGCGAAGTTAACAGCTAACTGGCTTGGCTGCATGTCAAACGGCATGAAGTTACCGTCAATATCCAGACCGCTCAGTTGCAGCTGTCCGAGCAACTGCGGGCTTTGCACATCTCCGCCCAGCCGCAGGTTGGCGTTGATCATCCCTGCCGCTTTTTCACCGCGCGAGAAGATGGGGTTCACCATCGCCAGATTGAAGTTGCGAATATTGACGTTACCGCCCAGATTACGACGCCCTTGCGGGTCCGTTACCTGCACCTGCCCGTCAAACTGCCCGTTGTTGGTCAGACGAATCAGCCAGCCCAACTCGGCACGGTTATTGTGCAGGTCGGCGGTCAGATTCAGCGTTTCAAACGCTACAGGGAGCGGGGCATCATTCACGCTTTGCGTGACCTTGACGTTACGTCCGCTCAGGGTGACCTGCCCCTGTGGCAGCCCCTCTTTGGTGGTGTCCCAGCTCACATCAGCTTTGCCGGTGAACACACCGCTGGCCTGGGTTGTCTCCGGCATAAACGGTTTTAGCATAGCCAGGTCGAAGCGGTTAAGGTTCACCACCGCGCGACCTTCTGCACCGGCATCAATGGTTTGTGGTACGCACAGCTCCGCATTCGGGTTGTTCCAGCAGTGCGGTCCGATACTAATTTTCTGTTCCTGATTACGATAATCCAGCGCGATAGCCCGGTTGAGCGACCACGGACCGACCGGCGTCTGGAAACGGGTATTGCTTAACTCTCCTTTCCAGCGCTGTTCTTTGCGATCAAAGCTCCCGGCAAGATCCAGTTGCCCGGAAACCGGCTCACCCTGAATGCGTAACTGCAGCTCATGCTGCTTTTCACTGCCTTTGACGTTGAGCGTCACCAGACCAATATTCACGTCAGGTTGTACAATCCGCTCTACGCGAACGTTGAGATTACCGGCGATTTGCTCGGCCGATTTCACATCGCCTTCGACGCGCACCTGAGCAACGGAAAGTTCCTGCCAGCGCAGACCACGGGCGGTAATATCCGCCAGCAGCTGTGGTGCTTCAACCGTACCGCGAACTTTTACCAGCCCTTTCGCCGTACCGCCCAGCCCCGGCAGCGCGTTATCCAGGCTTGGGGCATCAATCGTCGCGTCGAGGTTAAGGTCTTTAACCCCCAGTTCGCCTTTTACGTCCGCACTGTTACGTCCCAGCTCCAGATGCAGGCCCGGGATCGTCCACTGCAGGTAGCTATTCCCCTTCAGCGAACCGTTCACATTGACCTTGTTCTGTTTCACGTTGCCGGTCAGCTTCAGCTCCGGAACCTCCATCTGCCAGCTTCCGCCGTACAGACTGCCGCGCGTTTTCACCAGGCCATTCAGTTTTGACGGCCAGTCCGGGATCGCTTTTGCGGTGTTGATGCCATCCAGCGTTAGCTCTCCGCGCCAGCTGATCGCCTGCTGCCAGTCCACCAGCGCTTTCAGCTCAGTTTTCCCTTCCAGCGCCGCAACGCTGAGTTTGTCGAGATTGATCTGTTGCTCGTTGCCTTTGGCGTCCAGCGTGATAGTAGCCGGAGGAATATCCTGACCTTTCACGGCGGTACGCATCGACAGCGTATAGTCGGTCATCTTGCCGGTCAGTTTGAGCTTGATGTCATCGGCCTGGAACTGTTTCTCACCGGTAAACGGCCAGTAAACCTGCTTACTCACCACCTCAATGTTGAGCGGCAATCCGGCTTCCGCCAGACGCGTCTGCGCACGCAGGTCCATATCCACCGGACCAGACAGATTGACGCCGACTTCCAGCTGTTCGCGCAGCGCGCCGCCGACCTTCAGCTTCACCTTTTCGCCTTTTAACGGGTCGATGTTTAGCGTGCTGTTTAACGTAATATCAACCGGCCACGTGTCGGTCAGTTGCGCCGTGCCGCTGGCTTTTACCGTTCCCTGATTCGAGTCGATATCCAGCGCGTCGAGCTTCATGTTGCCGTCTATGCTGCTCACTTTCAGCAGCATGCTATGTACCGTTAAATCCGTATCCCCAGTCACGCGCAGCTGCTCGCCGCGAAACTCTTCAATATTGAGATTGAGCGGCAGATGGACATCGGTCATTTCCGGCAGTACCGGCTTTGAGAACAGATCTTTTAGCGTTTCGCCGAGCGGCTTTTCATCCGGCTGCGGGTTTTGAATCTTCGGTTCGACAACCTCTTCCTGTGCCACTTCCGCCACTTTAGGCAGAGCAATCAGCAGCCCCTGTAATGACGTTGGCTTCAACGTCAGCGTTTTTTCCTGCCAGTTCAGGCCGGAAGTAAAATCCAGCACTGAAACCGTGGTGTCATCGATTTTGATATTGATGTTGTTCAGCGCCACGCGCGAAAGCGTGATGGGGTAAGGCGTGGAAAGATTAAGCGGACCGCTCTCTTCTTCCTCTACCGGCGCGGATGGCGGCATCTTTTTGCTGTCGATCGCCACGTTGATGTTTTTCAGCGCCAGATCGTTGACGCACAGGCTGCTGTCCCACAGACAGTTAAGCCCCACGGCCAGATGCACTTCGCCGGCATTCACCGCCACGCCAGGCTGGTCATAACGAATATTTTTCAGTGATAAATCCCGCCAGCCGCCGGTGACCTGACCAATCTCCAGCCCCGGAACCCAACGATTAGCTGCTTTGAAGATCAGATGCAGGCCCGAGGTGGTACCGACGAGGAACGCCACCGTGCCTAACAACAGCAGGATAAAAATCAGCACGCCGAGGCTTATCTTCTTCCATAAACTCATAATTCAGGCCCCAGACCGATGTAAAACTGTAAACCATGTTCATCTTTGTCGCCGACCGGGACGGCAAAGTCGAGCTTGATAGGTCCCACTGGTGATTGCCAGCGTACGCCGACCCCGGCACCGGTTTTGAAATCGCTTCGACGAATATCGCTGACCGCTTCACCGCTATCGACAAACATCGCGCCCCACCATTTACCGGTCACGTTGTACTGGTATTCCAGCGAGCCAGTTGCCAGCTTAGAGGCCCCTTTCAGCTTGCCGTCGCTGCCTTCCGGCGAAATAGATTTGTATTTGTAGCCGCGAATACTGCGATCGCCCCCGGCAAAGAAACGCAGGTCCGGCGGTACTTTGTCGAAGTCTCCGGTTTCAATCCAGCCGAGGTTGCCGCGCATCACAAAGCGATGCCTGTCGTACAGCGTGCGGATCCAAACGTTTTGCGCCTGGAAGACGGAGAAATCAACGTCTGAACCCCAGGCCGTGTTGGAGTAATCAATGGAATAACGCTGAGAGTCGCCCCAGACAGGCATCAGGCCGCCGCGTGAGCGCGTCCGGCTGATCATCACGCCCGGATAGAGCAGCATAGTGGTGTTGGTGACGTTACCCTGGGTAAAGTGGTCGAGGCTCCAGCGCAGGTTAATCGCGCGCTGCCAGCCGCTGGAGAGGTCCCAGTAGCGGGAAACCGCAAGCGTTGTGGAATCCTGCTCGGTGTCGTTTAAATCGGTACGCTTAAAGCCGCCCTGTACCAGGTAATACTGTTCCAGCGGGTTCTTTAACAGCGGCATTTTATAGCTGAAATCAAGCACCTGCTCTGGCGCCGAGATACTGGCGCTGGTCGTCAGGCTATGGCCGTAGGAGTTCATCCACGGCTTTTTCCACGAGGTCTTCACCCGTGGCCCGACGTCAGTTGAATAGCCGACCCCGGTTTCGATGGTGTTTTCGGTTCGCGGTGAGACCACGCCTTTCAGCGGCAGCACTTTGGTTTTGCGGGCTTTATCAAACTCCGGTGCGACGACCACGGAATTAAACCATCCGGTCGCCGACAGACGACGGTTCAGTTCGCCCAGATCTTTCGACTCGTACTCTTCACCTTCTTTAAAGGGCACCAGATTTTGCAGATACTCATCGCGAATTTGCGAGCCTTCAAAAGTGACATGCCCAAAGCGATAGCGTTCGCCGCTGTTGTAATCGATATCCCAGAACGCCTGGCGACGCTCAAGCGCTATTCCAAGCTGGCTTTTATTAAATTCACTGTCGAAATAACCTTTACGCAGCGCCACGCTGGTGAGTGACTTTTTGAAGTTGTCATAGTCCCCCTGATTCAGCACGGTGCCGATTGCTGGGCGCGTTTTCAGCAGATCCAGATAATCTTTATCCGTACGCGCGCCACCGCGCAAAATCACCTCAGTGCCACCAATCAGCACCGGCTCGCCGGGGGTCACTTTGGCAATCAGCACCTGACGGCCTTTCGCCGGCGGTGGACGCAGTTCAAAATCAATGGTCGGCTCAAAGTAGCCCAGCGCTTTCAGCCCTTCGCGGATGGCATCATCAACGCGCGCACGAAAGCGTCGGTCTGGAGTGACTTCATCACTTTGAATCGTGGACAGCTGCGCACGGACGTTTTTCTCCAGCGGTCCTGATAATCCTTCGACCTGTAAGCGAACATTCGCGGCGGCGGCGGAGCCACTTAAGCACAGTAATCCCACCCAACATAACTGACGGATATGTGGCACATTTTCTCCTGAATATCCTTTTTTCCCACCCCTGGAAAAAAATACTATGCCGTTCCTCGGCTTAACAAAAAATCAACAATAAGAGTTGAAAAACAGACGACAACCCAAATATTTCTTATGTTTAACTCTAGACGTATTCACGCCGTTTATTGTGGGCAAAGACGCGTCTCGTTACAACCTTAACCCAAATGACTGATTTCGGGAGAACGGCCATGAGTTTATTTGATAGAAAGCATCTTGTTACTCAAGCAGATGCGCTACCTGGACGCAACACCCCGATGCCAGTGGCAACGCTGCATGCGGTTAACCAACATTCGATGACCAATGTGCCCGACGGTATGGAGATAGCTTATTTCGCCATGGGATGCTTCTGGGGCGTTGAGCGTTTATTTTGGTCATTGCCAGGGGTCTACAGCACGGCGGCCGGGTACACCGGCGGCTACACCCCAAACCCAACCTATCGGGAAGTGTGTTCTGGCGATACCGGGCATGCCGAAGCGGTACGCATCGTCTATGACCCGCATGTTATCAGCTACGAACAACTGCTGCAGGTGTTCTGGGAAAATCACGACCCGGCTCAAGGCATGCGTCAGGGGAACGACCAGGGCACGCAGTATCGCTCCGCCATTTACCCGTTAACGCCGGAACAAACCGCCGCCGCACAGGCCAGCCTTGAGCGTTTTCAGGCAGCAATGACCGCCGCAGGCGACGAGCGCACCATTACCACGGAAATCACTACGGCAACCCCGTTCTATTATGCCGAGGACGATCACCAGCAGTATCTGCACAAAAATCCTTACGGATATTGTGGCATTGGTGGTATTGGTGTTTGCCTGCCGCCACAAGGATAATTTCCCCCTCTGGCGACTTTACAGTGCCTTACGCTATACTAGCTTCTGAATTTACCGGCTCACTTCCACGAGCCGGTTTTCAATGTGTATTTCACACGGATTTATCAACTTCTCCCTTCCGAGGATCTGACCTGAACGGTCGGATAAGATATGTTAAACAGTATTTTAGTCATTCTCTGCCTGATCGCCGTGAGTGCGTTTTTCTCGATATCTGAGATCTCGCTTGCTGCATCACGCAAAATAAAACTTAAACTGCTTGCCGATGAAGGCAACGTAAACGCACAACGTGTTTTGAAGATGCAGGAAAACCCCGGCATGTTTTTTACCGTCGTGCAAATTGGCCTTAACGCGGTCGCCATTCTCGGCGGTATCGTCGGTGATGCAGCATTCTCCCCGGCGTTTTACAGCCTTTTCTCGAAGTACTTCACTCCAGAGCTGTCCGAACAGTTAAGCTTTATTCTGTCGTTCTCGCTGGTTACTGGCCTGTTCATCCTGTTCGCGGATTTAACCCCGAAACGCATCGGTATGATTGCGCCAGAAGCTGTGGCTTTGCGTATCATCAACCCGATGCGCTTCTGCCTGCTGGTCTTCCGCCCGCTGGTATGGTTCTTTAACGGTCTGGCAAACAACATTTTCCGTCTGTTTAAGATCCCAATGGTGCGTAAAGATGACATCACCTCGGACGACATTTACGCCGTGGTCGAAGCGGGTGCGCTGGCGGGTGTTCTGCGCAAGCAGGAGCATGAGCTGATTGAAAATGTATTCGAACTGGAATCCCGTACCGTCCCGTCTTCAATGACCTCGCGCGAGAATATTATCTGGTTCGATCTCCATGAAGATGAGCAAAGCCTGAAAAACAAGGTGGCGGAACATCCGCACTCCAAATTCCTGGTGTGTAACGAAGATATCGACCACATCATTGGTTATGTTGATTCAAAGGATCTCCTCAACCGCGTACTGGCGAACCAAAGCATGGCGCTGAACAGCGGCGTACAGATCCGCAATACGCTGATCGTCCCGGACACGCTGACGCTCTCTGAAGCGCTGGAAAGCTTCAAAACCGCAGGCGAAGACTTTGCCGTCATCATGAACGAGTACGCGCTGGTGGTGGGGATTATCACCCTCAACGACGTTATGACGACGCTGATGGGCGATCTGGTAGGTCAGGGTCTGGAAGAGCAGATTGTGGCACGTGATGAAAACTCATGGTTAGTCGACGGCGGTACACCGATTGATGACGTGATGCGCGTGCTGGATATCGACGAATTCCCGCAGTCTGGCAACTATGAAACCATTGGTGGTTTTATGATGTTCATGCTGCGTAAAATCCCGAAACGCACCGACTCGGTGAAGTATTCAGGCTACAAATTTGAAGTGGTGGATATCGATAACTACAAGATCGATCAGCTGCTGGTGACGCGTCTGGACAGCAAACCTACTGTTCTGGTACCAAAACTGCCAGATGCAAAAGAAGAGGCAAAGGCGTCTTAACGCCCTACAGAAACATCAACGGCTCCCATCAGGAGCCGTTTTTTTAACTACTGCATAGCACTTTGATCAAGCCATCTCAGTTTGCAGACGCAAGACCTGACGGTTAACTTCGGACATCACGGAAAAATGCAGTTTGTCCTTCACTTTTGGGATAAGAATCTTACCCTTATCAAATTCAAAAGCGCCTACATCCTTGATATATAACCGTCCACGAAACAGGATCTTCACGTACTTCGCCACCTGCAGCGGGTTGTATCGTTGGAAAATTTTCATTGTTGTCTCCTGCTGAGCATTACGCCTTTGCGGTACCACAATCGGTCCGACAATCCTCAGGCGCAAATTTTAATGCCCTATGACTATAGACTATCTCGTTGATGTTTCCAGCGTGTATAAGTTTATTTACCTTCAAGTTACAATTATTCAGAATTATCTTTTCAACGCTTCGCTGTCTTCAGTATAAGCCTTCATTTTTCGCAGGATTTGTGCGCCCGTCCGCAAACTGGCATCGCGCTTGCGGGAAAAAGCATCATTCGCACATATGATTAAATTCCAGACCCAAGTGGTCGGATCACCTGCAAAATAAAAGAGAGAAGGAAAAACTATGACCTTACGAAAACTGCTGGCGCTGTCGTGCCTGCTACTGCCGATGATTGCCTCCGCACATAAGTTTGAGACTGACCAGCGCGTACCGCCGGTGGGGATCGCCGATCGCGGCGAACTGATTCTCGATAACGATAAGTTTAGCTACAAAAGCTGGAATAGCGCGCAGTTGCCAGGCAAAGTGCGAATTGTGCAACACATTGCCGGACGCACCTCCGCCAAAGAGAAAAATGCGACGCTGATCGAGGCAATCAAAGCCGCCAACCTGCCGCACGACAAATACCAGACCACCACTATCGTCAACACGGATGACGCCATTCCCGGCTCAGGTATGTTTGTGCGCAGTAGTCTGGAAAGCAATAAGAAGCTCTACCCGTGGTCGCAATTCATTGTCGACAGTAATGGCATTGCGCGTAAAGCCTGGCAACTGGATGAAGAGAGCTCCGCTATTGTCGTACTCGACAAGGACGGACGCGTGCAGTGGGCAAAAGATGGCGCATTAACGCAGGAAGAGGTGCAGCAGGTGATTGCCCTGCTGCATAAATTACTCAGTAAATAGAGACGCGGAAGCCGGGGTTGAGGAACGATTCACGTGGGGTGTAATCCAGAGTTTTCCCCTGCCAGTCGTGAACGTGCGCTCCGGCTGCGGCGGCAACGGCATGGCCCGCGGCGGTATCCCACACGTTGGTTGGCCCAAAACGCGGATACAGCTGTGCGTGCCCTTCCGCCACCAGGCAGAACTTCAGCGATGAGCCAATCGAGGTGGTCTGGTGCTCACCCAACTGTTGCAGATACTCTTTTAACTCATTGTCAGCATGCGAGCGGCTAATGACCACCAGCGGCGGACGCGCGTCACGAACCTGAATTTGTTTGCGTACGCCGCACTCTTCTTTCCACGCTTTACCTTCTGCTGCGCAGTACATCACTTTCATTACCGGCGCGTAAACCACGCCCAGAACCGGCTTTCCTTTCTCGATTAGCGCAATATTGACGGTAAATTCACCGTTACGCTTAATGAACTCTTTGGTCCCGTCCAGCGGGTCCACCAGCCAGTAGCGCTGCCAGTGCTGGCGAACATCCCAGCCAGGAGGAGCTTCTTCAGACAGAACCGGAATATCTGGCGTCAGCGCCAGTAATCCTTCGAGGATCACCGTATGCGCGGCGATATCCGCCGCCGTGACCGGAGAATCATCCTGCTTGCTGGTAATCTCCATCAGTTTGATTCCATCGTAGACCTGCATAATGGCATCGCCCGCGTTCCGTGCAAGCTGGCATACATGTTCTAGCATTCTCCACCTCGTTTATATCAGTGGTGTTAACTCGTTGTTTTACTTATACCCGATCGACAGGGGATCCGCCAACTGTGATAGCGTCTGCGGTTTTAAACGCTATATTCATGTCATGATTCACAGTTCTGTAAGCAAGAAGATTTATATACATTTTCTTTTGTGGCTTAGATCTTAAAAGGATGCCCCTGATGATTAAGTTTAGTGCAACGCTTCTGGCAACGCTGATTGCAGCCAGCGTCAATGCCGCGACCGTCGATCTGCGTATAATGGAAACCACTGATTTGCATAGCAATATGATGGATTTCGATTATTACAAAGATACACCGACTGAAAAATTCGGTCTGGTACGTACGGCAAGTCTGATCAACGCTGCGCGTGGTGAAGTCAAAAACAGCGTGCTGGTTGATAATGGCGATCTGATTCAGGGCAGCCCGCTCGGGGATTACATGGCGGCCAAGGGGCTGAAAGCGGGCGAAACACACCCGGTATATAAGGCGCTGAATACCCTGGATTACGCGGTGGGTAACCTCGGCAACCATGAATTCAACTACGGTCTGGAGTATCTGCACAACGCGCTGGCCGGGGCGAAATTCCCTTACGTTAACGCCAATATCATCGACGTTAAGACCAAGAAGCCGCTATTTACGCCTTACTTGATCAAAGACACTGAGGTGGTCGACAAGGAAGGGAACAAGCAAACGCTGAAGATTGGCTATATCGGCTTTGTGCCACCGCAGATTATGACCTGGGATAAAGCCAACCTCAGCGGTAAAGTGACGGTGAACGACATTACGGAAACCGCACGCAAATACGTTCCGGAAATGAGAGAAAAAGGCGCCGATGTCGTGGTGGTGGTTGCTCACTCCGGGCTTTCTGCCGACCCATATCAAACGATGGCGGAAAACTCCGTTTATTACCTCAGTGAAGTACCGGGCGTGGATGCCATTATGTTTGGTCACGCTCACGCCGTCTTCCCGGGTAAAGACTTTGCCAATATTAAAGGCGCAGATATCACAAAAGGTACGCTGAATGGGGTTCCTGCGGTGATGCCGGGTATGTGGGGCGATCACCTGGGCGTGGTGGATTTAGTGCTGAATAACGACAGCGGTAAATGGCAGGTCACTCAGGCGAAAGCCGAGGCGCGCCCGATCTATGACACCGTAGCAAAAAAATCACTGGCAGCAGAAGACAAAAAAATCGTTGAGATCCTGAAAGCCGATCACGACGCCACGCGTGAGTTTGTCAGCAAACCGATCGGTAAATCCGCCGACAACATGTACAGCTATCTGGCGCTGGTACAGGATGACCCGACCGTACAGGTGGTGAACAACGCGCAGAAAGCCTATGTGGAACACTTTATTCAGGGCGATCCGGATCTGGCAAAACTGCCGGTACTTTCCGCCGCCGCGCCGTTTAAGGTCGGTGGACGCAAGAACGATCCGGCAAGCTTCGTAGAAGTCGAAAAAGGTCAGTTAACCTTCCGTAACGCCGCTGATTTGTATCTCTATCCCAACACTCTGGTGGTGGTGAAAGCCAGCGGTAAAGAGGTGAAAGAATGGCTGGAATGTTCCGCCGGGCAGTTCAATCAGATTGATATCCACAGCAGCAAACCACAGTCGTTGATTAACTGGGATGGCTTCCGTACCTATAACTTCGACGTGATTGACGGCGTGAATTATCAGATTGATGTTTCACAACCCGCCCGCTACGACGGTGAATGTCAGACCATTAACCCGAAAGCGGAACGTATTAAAAATCTGACCTTTAACGGCAAACCAATCGATCCGAATGCCACCTTCCTCGTCGCGACCAACAACTACCGCGCCTACGGCGGTAAGTTTGCCGGAACCGGCGACAGCCACATCGCGTTTGCCTCTCCGGATGAAAACCGCTCGGTGCTGGCGGCGTGGATTGGTGCAGAGACGAAGCGTACCGGTGAAATTCACCCGGCGGCAGATAACAACTGGCGTCTGGCGCCAATTCATAGCGACACACCACTGGATATTCGCTTTGAAACATCACCGTCTGATAAAGCCGCGGCATTTATTAAAGAGAAAGGCCAGTATCCGCTGAAGAAAGTCGCGACCGATGACATCGGTTTCGCTATTTATCAGCTGGATTTAAGTAAGTAATTTTCGTGCCGGATGCGGCGCAATAGCGTCTTATCCGGCCTACAAAACTACGCAGCCCGTTCGTCCCGCTGCGCTAAAACCTGCGGCAAATTCAGTTCTATCCAGTCCGCCAGCGCGGCAACTTTATCGCTCACCTGCTCACCCAACGGCGTCAGGCTATACTCCACGTGCGGCGGTACCACCGGATACGACACCCGATTGATAAACCCGTCATGCTCTAACGCTTGCAGGGATTGCGCCAGCATCTTTTCACTGACCCCGCCCATCTTACGGCGCAAATCGCTGAAACGGTGCGTACCGTCGCGCAGCGCCACCAGAATCAACACGCCCCAGCGGCTGGTGACATGTTTTAACACCTCGCGGGAGGGACACTGTTCGGCAAACAAGTTGCCATCGCGTAACTGCTGGGAGAGCGTCGAAGCTGTCATTTTCATACTAACCTTTTTGTGCGTACTTACTAAAAGTAAGTTTAGGTGTTAACGTGATTAAACACAAGACCAATACCAAGGAGTCACTCCATGATCGCAATTACCGGCGCCACCGGCCAACTGGGCCAACATGTTATTGAATCTCTGCTGAAAACCGTTCCTGCCAGCCAGATTGTGGCAATTGTGCGTAATCCCGCTAAAGCGACGGCGCTTAGCCAGCAGGGCATTACCGTTCGTCAGGCGGATTACAGCGATGAAGCCGCCTTGACGGCTGCCTTACAGGGTATCGACAAGCTACTGCTAATCTCCTCCAGCGAAGTGGGACAACGCACCTCGCAGCATCGCAACGTGATTAACGCAGCGAAAGCCGCGCACGTGAAATTCATCGCCTACACCAGCCTGCTGCACGCCGACACCTCCCCGCTGGGGCTGGCTGATGAGCATGTGGCAACCGAGAAGATGCTGGCTGAATCCGGTATCGCGTACGCGCTGCTGCGTAACGGCTGGTACACCGAAAACTATCTCGCCAGCGCACCGGCTGCACTGGAACACGGCGTGTTTATCGGGGCTGCAGGTGAAGGCAAAATCGCCTCAGCGACCCGCGCCGACTATGCCGCTGCCGCCGCGCGCGTCATCAGTGAAGACGGTCATTCCGGTAAAACTTATGAGCTGGCGGGCGACGCAGGCTGGACCCTGAGCCAGTTGGCTGCCGAGCTGGCAAAACAGAGTGGTAAAAAAGTGGTGTATCAGAACCTGAGCGAAGCAGATTTTGCCGCCGCACTTAAAGGTATAGGCCTGCCTGCCGGGCTGGCGGACATGCTGGCTGACTCAGACACTGGCGCCTCCAAAGGCGGTCTGTTCGACGACAGCCATACGCTGAGCAAACTGATTGGTCGCCCGACCACCTCGTTGGCTGACAGTGTCAAAGGCATCGTGTAAGTGTTAAAAATTAGTTAATTGTGGTGGCATCCCCGCGCATCCTCTCTGATAATGACAGGATGATGCGTGGGGAGAGAAAACGTGCAAGGTGTACCTGAGCAGTTTATTGATGAGAAAGACAGCGCCCGCTTTCGCCATCTGGCGCAGGTGCCGGGCGTTGAGCTGTATCATGCGCACATCTCGCGTTACGCTTTCGAGCCGCACACCCATGAAGCGTTTGGCATTGGCGCGATAGAAGCCGGAGCCGAACGTTTTCGCTATCGCGGCACGCAGTATGTTGCCCCCGCCCATTCCGTCGTCACCATGAATCCCGATGAGCTGCATACCGGCGAAGCCGAAACCGCCGACGGCTGGCGCTATCGGATGATTTATCTTGAACCCTACCTTCTGGAAGAGGTCACCGGGATCCGCCACTGGTGGTTTCATGACGTAACGCGTCACGATCCGCTGCGCTCGCGCCAGATCTGCTCGCTGATCCACAGCCTGTGGAACACGGAAGATCCGCTGGCGCAAAAAGGACTTCTACTCGATCTGATCGACACGTTCCAGCCACTGGCCCGCCATGCGCCGGTATTGACGGAGGGGGCGCATCGCTTTGAACGGGTACGCGAGTATCTGCACGATAATTATATGCATCCGGTCACGCTCGACGAGCTGGCGCGGGTTGCATCGCTGAGTCCCTGGCATTTTCAGCGCCAGTTTAAATCTCATTTCCACGTCACGCCGCACCAGATGCTGATGGCGATCCGCCTATGGCGAGCCAAAGGTTTTCTCACTTACGGTATGCCCGCCGCAGAGGTCGCCGCCGCAACCGGCCTCACCGACCAGTCGCATCTCACCCGCGCGTTTACCCATCGCTACGGCATTACGCCGGTACGTTATCAGAAACAAGTCGTCCGGCGTTGATCAGCAATCTCATACAATACGGCGGCATTTTTCCTGCCTACACTCGACTCATTGTTAAACGATGTGGATGTCAAAAATGATTAGCGGTGTGTTGTATGCCCTGTTGGCCGGGCTGATGTGGGGATTAATTTTTGTTGGACCGCTGATCGTACCGGAATACCCGGCGGTATTGCAGTCGATGGGGCGTTATCTGGCGCTGGGGCTGATCGCATTGCCGATTGCCTGGCTGGGACGTGCGCGCCTGCGTCAACTTGTGCGGAAAGACTGGGTAACTGCGCTGACGCTAACAATGATGGGGAATCTGATTTATTACGTTTGCCTGGCAAGCGCCATCCAGCGCACCGGCGCACCGGTCTCCACGATGATTATTGGTACATTACCGGTGGTGATCCCGGTCTTCGCTAACCTGCTCTACAGCCAGCGTGACGGCAAATTATCATGGTGGCGTCTGTCGCCTGCGCTGGTATTGATTGGTATAGGACTGCTGTGCGTGAATATCTCGGAGCTGAATCAGGGGTTACCAGACTTTAGTGGCTGGCGTTATGGTTCCGGCATCGCGTTGGCGCTTGTCTCGGTGGTGTGTTGGGCATGGTATGCGCTGCGTAATGCCCGCTGGCTGCGCGAGAATCCGGATAAGCACCCGATGATGTGGGCGACGGCCCAGGCTCTGGTAACGTTGCCTGTTTCTCTGGTCGGTTACATTGCCGCCTGCCTGTGGCTTAACGGGCAAACGCCGGACTTCGCTCTGCCCTTCGGTCCGCGTCCGGGCGTGTTTATCGGTCTGATGATAGCCATTGCGGTATTGTGTTCGTGGGTTGGCGCATTGTGCTGGAACGTCGCCAGCCAAAAATTACCGACGGTGATCCTCGGCCCGCTGATTGTCTTCGAAACGCTGGCTGGCCTGTTGTACACCTTTATTCTGCGCGAGGAATTTCCACCTCTGCTGACGGTTAGCGGAATTGCGCTGCTGATGGTTGGGGTGGTGATAGCCGTCAGAGCCAAGCCACAGAAACCGAGCGTCGTGGTGGTTTCACAATCATAATGTGCCGGATGGCGCTGCTTATCCGGCCTACAAGGATTGTACGATCTCATGTAGGCCGGATAAGGCGTTTACGCCGCCATCCGGCGCGACACTTTAAACACCGCTACCGTCTGGTTCAACCGCGCGGCCTGCTCTTCAAGCGCGGCAGCGGCGGAAGCGGACTCTTCTACCAGCGAGGCGTTTTGCTGGGTCACGCGATCCATTTCGGCAACCGCCTGGCCTACCTGATCGATACCCCGACTTTGTTCATCAGAAGCTGAGGCAATCTCCCCCATGATGTCGGTCACGCGGGTCACGGCGCTAACTATTTCCGCCATCGTTTCGCCCGCTTCATGCACCAGCGCCGTGCCGGCATTGACCCGATTCCCCGAGTCATCAATCAGCGCTTTGATCTCCTTCGCCGCCTGAGCGCTACGCTGCGCCAGCGTCCGAACCTCGCCTGCGACCACGGCAAATCCGCGTCCCTGCTCGCCCGCACGCGCCGCTTCCACCGCCGCGTTTAGCGCAAGGATATTGGTCTGGAAGGCAATGCCGTCGATAACATTGGTAATTTGCGCGATTTTGCTGGAACTGGTGGCGATTTCATCCATCGTACGCACCACACCATCGACCACGTTTCCGCCTTTTTGCGCCGTTTGTGAAGCATTTTTTGCCAGACTGGTCGCCTGACGCGCGTTATCTGCGTTCTGTCTCACGGTTGCGGTAAGTTGTTCCATGCTGGCAGCAGTCTCTTCCAGAGAGGCGGCCTGCTGCTCGGTACGTGAAGAGAGATCGTTACTGCCTGCGGCGATTTCACCCGCGCCGGTATAGATGGTATCGGCCCCGTCACGCACCACGCTGACCGTATTCGCCAGCGCCTGCTGCATGTCACGGACGTTGCTTGCCAGCAGCGCCATTTCATTACTGCCATCGGCGCTGATGGGGTGCGTCAAATCGCCTGCGGCAATGTGGCGAATATGTCCCATCACCTCGTGGAGCGGCTTGAGCAGCACTCGCTGCATCGCCAGCCAACTGGCGATAATCACGGTGACGACAATCAGCATCACCGCGGACAGCAGCCAGATTATCTTCTGGTAATCACTCTCATTGTCCTGCACTCCGGCAGTGGCCAGCGCCGTTTGCGCACTACGCCATTGCCGATAAACTTCCTGCATGGCCGTTTGCTTTTGCTCGGCATTCTGCTTGAACATCTCTTCCAGCTTTCCTTCAGCCAGCAGCACGTTCATTTTTGCCAGCGTCGCAGAATAGATGCCGTACTGCTCTTCCAGTCGATCGGCCAGATGCTCATCCAGCCCAGGCGTTTCCGGCAGAGCGTAGTATTTATCGTAATGATCTTTCGATTCGGCCAACAGGCGATTTGCCGTGTTCACCAGCTCCTGCAACTGACCGCCGTTAATCTCGCCGGCCATCGTTCCCTGTAAACGCAGCATGCCCCGGTTGAGCGTGACGCGAGCCTGGTTCAGGCTAATCCACGCATCGGTAAACTCGGCCACGTTCTGGCTGGAAAGTTGAGACACGTTAAAGTTCTGCTTATCGTTATTGAGTGCGCCAATAAAGACGCCCGCGGAGATGAGCTGCATTGCGCCCAGCGCGAGTAACACGGTGATAAGTAAGGTTATCACTTTGATTCGTTTGAACATCTGTAGCCTTTTATTATGCAGGTATTGTCTGAGGTCTAACTATCGGCAGCGGCGTGCGCTTATTTAATCCTGTCGTGCGGCTTTTTTCACCGTACCTCTCCTTTCCAATAAGATTCAGCATCTTAACGAGATAAGAAATTTTCGTGACGTCCATCACAAAACACCCCACCCCGAAAGGGTTATATCCTTTGCCATAAGTTGCATTTAAAATACATCTTATATTATTGAGAATGAGGTAACGGCAATGTCATATCGCGATCAACCTTTAGGTGAACTGGCGCTCTCTATTCCTCGCGCTTCGGCCCTGTTTCGTAAATACGATATGGATTACTGCTGCGGCGGTAAGCAAACGCTGGCACGCGCTGCCGCGCGTAAAGAGCTGGATTTAGACGTTATTGAGGCGCAGCTTGCGCAGCTGGCTGAACAGCCGCTGGAGAAAGACTGGCGTACCGTGGCTCTGGCTGAAATCATCGACCATATCATCGTGCGTTATCACGACAGACACCGCGAACAGCTGCCGGAGCTGATCCTGCAGGCCACTAAAGTTGAACGCGTTCACGCAGACAAACCGAACGTACCGCGCGGTCTGGCGAAAAACCTGACCATGCTGCATGAAGAGCTGTCCAGCCACATGATGAAAGAAGAACAGATCCTGTTCCCGATGATCAAACAGGGCATGGGTAGCCAGGCGATGGGGCCAATCAGCGTGATGGAAAGCGAACATGACGATGCGGGTGAACTGGTAGAAGTGATCAAACACATCACCCATAACGTAACGCCGCCACCAGAGGCCTGCACTACCTGGAAAGCCATGTATAACGGCATTAACGAGATGATCGACGACCTGATGGAACACATCAGCCTGGAAAACAATGTTTTGTTCCCGCGTGCCCTCGCAGGTGAATAAAAAAAGGCGCCCGAGAGCGCCTTTCTGAAGTCCGAATTCGGCCACTGCATATGTGGCCTTTTTTGTGTCAGAACGTAGACCTGATAAACGCAGCGCCGGCGGCATATGCCGGATGCGGCGTAAACGCCTTATCCGGCCTACATCTCACTGCTTAGCGATTATCGCGTACCTGCCATACGTTTCTTACCGATGAACAACCAGCCCAGACCCAGCGCGATGAACCACAGCGGCGTGACGATCAGCGCCTGACGGGTATCATCTTCCAGCGTCAGCAGTACCAGTACGAAGACGAAGAACGCCATACATACCCAGCACATCAGCTTGCCTAACGGCATCTTGTAGATTGATTTTTCATGCAGGTGAGGACGCTGCTTGCGGTACACCAGGTATGAGCAAAGAATGATGGTCCAGACGAACATGAACAGAATCGCCGATACGGTGGTGATCATGGTGAAGGCGCCAATCACGCTCGGGTTCACGTACAGCATCACCACGCCGCCCAGCAGACAGATACAGGAGAAGGTTAAACCCTTCGCCGGAACTGCGCGTTTAGACAGCTTGGCAAACGCTTTAGGCGCAACGCCTTCCTGCGCCAGACCGAACAGCATACGGCTGGTAGAGAACACGCCGCTGTTTGCAGAAGAGGCCGCTGAAGTCAGCACCACAAAGTTGATCAGGCTCGCCGCAGCAGGCAGACCAACCAGCACAAACAGTTCAACGAATGGGCTCTTGGTTGGCACTACCGAGCTCCATGGCGTTACGGACATAATCACGATCAGCGCAAAAACGTAGAACATGATGATACGGATTGGAATCGAGTTAATGGCGCGCGGCAGCGATTTTTCCGGATCCTTGGTTTCCGCTGCGGTCGTACCCACCAGCTCAATACCCACAAACGCGAACACCGCTATCTGGAAGCCGGCAAAGAAGCCGCTCAGACCTTTCGGGAACCAGCCACCGTCATTCCACAAGTGCGTGAACGATGCCTGAACGCCGGTTGGCGACTGGAAGTGCGTCAACACCATCACCAGACCGACGACAATCAGGCCGATGATGGCAACGATTTTGATCATCGCAAACCAGAACTCCATCTCACCGAACATTTTTACGGTGGCGAGGTTGAGGCTCAGCAGCAGCACGATCACCGCCAGCGAGGCGACCCAGTCTGACAGTTCGGGGAACCAGAATTGCGCATACGCGGTAATCGCGACCACGTCTGCCATCCCGGTAACGACCCAGCAAAACCAGTAGGTCCAACCGGTAAAATACCCGGCCCATGGCCCGAGCAGGTCAGAGGCGAAATCACTAAACGATTTGTACTCCAGATTCGAGAGCAGCAATTCACCCATTGCACGCATCACGAAAAACAGCATAAAACCGATGATCATATACACAAAGATGATCGACGGTCCGGCGAGACTGATGGTTTTACCGGAGCCCATAAACAGGCCAGTACCGATAGCGCCACCAATAGCAATAAGTTGAATATGACGGTTTGTGAGATTGCGCCGTAGCGACTGTTCAGACGACGCCTCTTCAGCGGTGTCGACTTTTACCTGATCTACCATGTTTTTTCTTCCTGTACCTGTCTGTGTTGTTCAGGCTCTACGGCCTTTAGTGTGTCTATGATACGACGATCCTGTTATCAGGACTCATCGATATTAGGTAAGAATTGGCGGGATGAATACTAAGATTTAGATATAATGTTAATTTAATGTTTAAAGTGAGTGTCATATCACTCTGATAGCGCGAACCAGCTCACAAAAATACACGCTGATGGGGCATTTGCAAGATAAAATATCGACAACGACGTAACTATAGCTTTTCACGCTATTTTTTTGTTCCCCCCGGCCTTGGGGGGAACAGAAGTCACTGCTTACAGGATCTCAAGCAGCTCAACTTCGAACACCAACGTGCTGAACGGAGGAATGGACGCGCCAGCGCCACGCTCGCCGTAAGCCAGTTCCTGAGGAATAGTCAGTTCCCATTTGGAACCTACCGGCATCAGGGTCAGCGCTTCAATCCAGCCTGGGATTACGCCGTTAACTGGGAATTCAGCTGGTTCGCCACGTGCGACAGAGCTGTCAAACACGGTACCGTCGATCAGTTTACCGGTGTAGTGCACGCGAACGCGGTCAGTACGTGCCGGAATAGCACCTTCACCCTGGGTCAGAACACGGAACTGCAAACCAGATTCAGTGCTGTTCACACCGTCTTTCTCACGGTTTTCTTCCAGATATTTGACGCCATCAGCCGCCATAGCCTGGAAACGCTCGCGACGTACTGCGTCAGCGCGTTCGTGGATTTCACGCAGTGCGCGATGCACAACATCAACCGGCACTGCCGGGTGCTTACCTTCCAGCGCGTCAGCGATACCCGCTACCAGCGCTTCAGGCAACAGTCCTTCCAGTCCGGATTCGCTCAGCTGTTGTCCTACCTGCAAACCAATGCCGTAGCTTGCTTGCGCTTCGATAGTGTCAAAAGTCGGGTTAGCCATCATATTTCCTTTCATCGGATGTAAAGTAGCGGGCAGCATATCAGCCATGCCGCATCCGGTAAAACTTTGTCTCGGGAACAGATGACAAATCGCGAGGAAACATAAACAATAGGAATATCCCGCGTTGACGTCACGAAAGCGGGTAATATGACGAACATCATAGCGTTAGCCATCTATACTCTATGATCGAGGAACGAGACGCGGAGCAGGAGGAAAGCCATGCCCGGGCGCTTTGAATTAAAACCAACCCTGGCGAAAATCTGGCATGCACCGGACAATTTTCGCATTATGGACCCGCTACCGCCTATGCACCGCCGCGGCATTATTATTGCCGCTATTGTGTTGGTGATAGGTTTCCTGCTCCCTTCCAGTGACACCAGCGATGCCCCTGTGGTGACGCGTACTGCCCAGCTGGATTTACAGTCACAGTCGCAGCCACCGACCGAGGCTCAACTGCAGGCACAGCTCGTCGCGCCGCAAAATGATCCCGGCCAGGTCGCTCCGGTTGCGCCAGAGCCAATCCAGGAAGGAGAACCTGATGCGCAGCCTCAGGTCCAGCAATCTCAGCCGCAGACACAACCTTTCCAACAGGATAGCGGAATTGACCAGCAGTGGCGCTCCTACCGCGTAGACTCTGGTAAAACGCTGGCGCAGGTATTCCGTGACCATAACCTCCCGCCAACCGATGTGTATGCGATGGCACAGGTTGAAGGCGCCGGAAAACCACTGAGCAATCTGAAAGACGGTCAGATGATACAGATCAGGCAGAATGCCAATGGCGTGGTGACGGGATTAACCATTGATACCGGGAATGGTCAGCAAGTACTGTTTACCCGCCAGCCTAACGGCAGTTTTATCCGCGCCCGTTAAGCGCTGTGACCCCGCGATTCCAGGCCTGATAAGCGATAGCGCCATCAGGCATCAAGGTGAAACGTCAGCGTTTCACCTTGTTCACCCACCAGATCCCCGAACACACCAGCACCAGCGCTACCGCATATTTCCATTCGAGAATGTTTTCACCGAGGAATATTGCCGACAGTACTGCTCCCGAAACCGGGATCAGGAAGTTAAACGGCGCAATCATCCCCACGCGATTATGCTTGAGCAGAATACTCCACAAGGCGAAAGCGACCGAAGAGAGTAACGTCAGGTAGCCGAGAATCGCCACCGAAGATGCACCGTGTACGGTTAGCGTGCCGCCAAAAGCGTAGCCGCCGATAACCAACGCCAGGCCGCCACCGCCCAACTGGTACCCTGTCATTACCGTCGGGTCCACCGTCTGAGAAATACGTTTTCCATATAGCGTGGCAGCAGAGAGAATAAAAGCTGCCATCACTACTGAGCCGTCACCTAACAGGCTGAAGCTAAAATCCATTCCGCTGCTAAAGTTCACCACCATTACGCCGGTAAAGCCGAGAATACAGCCCAGCGCTTTGTTGTAACTCAGTTTGTCGTTATGGTAGATAAAATGGGCCAGCAGCACGCTGAAGAAGGTCCCGGTCGCATTCATGATGGACCCTTTCACTCCCGTCGTGAACGCCAGGCCAATGTAGAAGAAGATGTATTGCAGCGAGGTTTGCGTTAGCCCCAACAGCGTGAGTTGGCCGTACTGACGCGGACTTAACCGGCCAATCGGTTTACGCTGCGCTACCGCCAGCAGTAGCAGCAATAATCCCGCAAACAGAAAGCGATATCCGGCAAAGACAATCTTTGAGGGAATGTCATCCGTGGCAATCTGGAAGATCTCATATCCGCTTTTGATCGCCGGATAGGCACTCCCCCACAGCAGGCAGCAGAACGCCGCGCTCAGGTAGACAACATTTTTACGCGCAAACAGAGGTTGGTGCGTTGGTTCCATTCCATCACCACTTTGAAATAATGTTTTATTTTTTTGATTATCCCGAAAAGGATAAAGAATAGCCAGAGAGAAAAGCGGGGGAACAGAAAAGCAAAACGCCGGCACAGGGCCGGCGCTTTTACGCGGTCATCAGAATAAAAACTTATTCTGCAACTACGTTTACAGTCAGCTTAGCAAACACTTCGCTGTGAACCTGGAAGCTCACTTCGTGCTCGCCAGTGGTACGCAGAACGCCGTTCGGCAGACGAACTTCGCTCTTAGCTACTTCAACGCCAGCTGCAGTTACAGCGTCAGCGATGTCGCGAGTACCGATGGAACCGAACAGTTTACCTTCGTCGCCAGCTTTAGACGCGATGGTTACGGTTTCCAGTGCGTTGATTTTCTCAGCACGAGCTTCAGCAGCGGACAGAACGTCAGCCAATTTAGCTTCCAGCTCAGCGCGACGCGCTTCGAAAAATTCAACGTTTTTCTTGGTAGCAGGAACAGCTTTACCCTGTGGTACCAGGAAGTTACGAGCATAGCCCGCTTTAACGTTAACCTGATCACCCAGGCTACCCAGGTTTGCTACTTTATCAAGCAGAATAACTTGCATTACCTTATCCTCTCAAAGTCGTATTAATGGACCGTGACCGATTACTGATGACGATCAGTGTACGGCAGCAGGGACAGGTAGCGAGCGCGTTTGATAGCGCGAGCCAGCTGACGCTGGTATTTTGCACGGGTACCGGTGATACGGCTTGGGACAATCTTACCGCTTTCGGTGATGTAGTTTTTCAGCGTAGCGATATCTTTATAGTCGATCTCTTGAACGCCTTCCGCGGTGAAACGGCAGAACTTGCGACGACGGAAATAACGTGCCATATGGCTAGTCTCCAGAATCTATCAATTCAATCTGCTCGGCATGCAGAACCATTTTGCTCAGGCCGTTCTTTGCTTTGTGGCAAGAGATGAACCCCTGAACGGTCACTGCGCTACCGACCGTTATACTGTGAGTAATGGCCTGGTTTTCGTGTCCGCTAATAATAACGGGCATTTGGCACCACGCCTGCCGGTGAAACCCGGCTTCCTCCTGCACAGAACGATGCTCAAGCACGAACTGGCAATGAGGAATTCCTGATGGACTGACCTTTCGAAGGGGGGCCCTGCACACAGTGCCGGACAACGCCAGACGGTTGGTCATCAGAAATTACTCTTCAGAATCCCCAGCTTCAGCATCATCTGCGGTTTCGTTAGCGAAATCATCGCGACGTTCACGACGCTCGTCTTTCGCTTTAACCATCGGAGATGCTTCGGTAACAGCGTGTTTAGTACGCATAACCATGCTGCGGATAACGGCATCGTTGAAGCGGAAGGTAGTTTCCAGCTCATCGATCACTTCCTGCGGCGCTTCAACGTTCATCAGAACGTAGTGAGCTTTGTGCAGTTTGTTGATCGGGTAAGCCAGCTGACGGCGGCCCCAGTCTTCCAGACGGTGGATCGTGCCTTCTGCACCAGTGATGGCAGCAGTGTAGCGTTCGATCATACCCGGAACCTGTTCGCTCTGGTCAGGATGGACCATAAAAACGATTTCGTAATGACGCATCGAATTGCTCCTTACGGATTATTCAGCCTCCTGTCTGGGTCAGCCGAGGCCCATGGAGGCAAGGAACGTGTTAAAGGTCGGCTGAAAAATGACGCGTCATAATACTGGGGTCAGCAGGTAAACTCAAGGTGCTTGTACGATTATTTATCATGTCGCTATTAATACATATCCAGCAGCATTTTGATGCTGATGCAAATGGAGACAATGACAATCATGGGTCGGATGACTTTCTTACCGCGCGTCAGTACGACTGTCGCACCAAGACGTGCGCCAAGGGATTGCCCTGCAAACATCACCAGCCCAAGCGACCAGATCATTTTACCACCGAAAATGAAGAACAAAATCGAGGCGATGTTCGACGCCAGGTTAATAAAATTCGAGTGGATTTGCGCTTTATCAATACTGTATCCCCACAGCAGAATATAGCTGAGGGTATAAAAGGAACCAGCCCCAGCACCGAGAAAGCCATCATAAAAACCAATACATCCCCCACCGATCAACGAGAAGAGAAACAGGGATACCTGCTGCTTTCTTTTCGGTTCGCTAAGGTTTGGCGCAAAAATAAAGTAAATGGCGACTGCGATAATCAGGATTGGGAGCAGTTTCTTCAGCAGTTCCGGTTCAATGAACTGGATAAGCGTCGTTCCCAGCGCAGAACCGATAAAGGCAGATAAAAACACATACTTGTGCTCCTGCACGTTGATATGTCCCCGGCGTAAAAAGTAAATTCCAGAGGTCAGAGAGCTACCCAGAGCCTGAATTTTATTGGTTGCCAGCGCATTAGCCGGGGGTAAACCAGAAATTAAGAGTGCGCCAATAGAGAGAAATCCACCACCGCCCGACACCACGTTAATAAAGCCAGCCACCAGCGCGACCATAAACATAACCACGAAATAGCTGAAATCCATGAATGAAGTATCCATAAGTTTTTGCCTTATTATCATAAAGTTATATTACTTATCCGGCTCACTATAAACGGCGTACTCACCCGATTAAATTGACTATTTGGTAAGAGCTTATGCGCGAAAGGCAGGTATTTTTTCACCGCAGCGGTATACACCAGCAGACTGTTAATTAAAGAAAAGATGGCTATGCGGTAATTTTTTGAACAACTGCATCAGAAATGGTCGCTATCGACTGCGCTGGTAGCGGTTAAAATTACATCAGAAGTTAATCACTCACAGGAGAGAGGCAACCAGAGACCGCAGTCGAGGAGGTACATATGCGAGCCCGTGTTTTGACCCTTCTGGCTGTGCTTTTGCTCAGTGCAAATGCAACGGCAGCCATCAAAATTGATAACCATCAGGCCAGGAACATGGATGATGTGCAGAGCTTAGGCGTCATTTACATAAATCATAACTTCGCCACTGAAAGTGAAGCCACTCAGGCCCTGAATGAAGAGACCGATGCGCAAGGCGCAACCTACTACCACGTGATCCTCACCAGGGAACCCGGTAGTAACGGAAATATGCACGCCAGTGCAGATATTTATCGTTAACACCAGAAATAACCAACGAGAACATTGCCACAGTTTGACTTGCCCCCTTCACTGGGGGCTTTTTTTGCAAAACAATCCCGAAGCCAGACCGATCTCATCCCCATGAAGAGTTGGCTCCGGAACGTTTATTCCTACTTCTGCCCGTAATAGGCATTTGGGCCGTGCTTACGCATGAAGTGCTTATTCATCAGATAACTGTCGATGGGGCTGAGCGCCGGATTAATACCGCGCGCAATCCATGCCATTTTTGCCACTTCTTCCATCACCACCGCGTTATGTACCGCGTCGTGAGCATCTTTGCCCCAGGCAAACGGGCCATGCTGGTACACCACTACGCCTGGCGTATGCAAAGGTTCCACCTCCCCCACCGTTTCAACAATCACCCTGCCGGTATTTAGCTCATACTCATCCTGAACTTCCGCTTCAGTTAACGCCCGGGTGCAGGGAATATCACCAAAGAAGTAGTCCGCATGCGTCGTACCGAGCGCGGGTATTGCCAGACCTGCCTGCGCCCATGCCGTCGCGTGGGTTGAGTGAGTATGCACCACGCCGCCAAGAGAGGAATAGCGACGATACAGCGCCAGATGGGTGGCGGTATCGGAAGAAGGACGATAGCGTCCTTCCACCACGTTGCCGTACAGATCCACAACTACCATGTCGTCCACTGTCATTGTATGGTAGTCGACGCCGCTGGGCTTAATCACCACCAGCCCGCGTTCGCGGTCGATGGCGCTGACATTACCCCAAGTAAACGTCACCAGCCCGTAGCGCGGCAGATCCATATTGGCCTCAAAAACCTGCTGTTTGAGTTTTTGCATTATACCGCCTCCACCAGACCGGCGCTGGCCATACGCGCTTTCACCCAGTCGCGCGCCTTCACCACTTCACGTGCCGGGTCGTCCGACGTTTCGCTCCACATCTCAATCAGGTATGGCCCGCAATACCCACTCTGTTTGAGCGTCGCAAAACAACGTTCGAAATCGACAACCCCTTCACCAAACGGCACATTCTTGAATACACCGGGTTTGGTATCTTTCACGTGTACGGCAACGATATGACCCATTCCCGCCTGCAGCTCCATCTGCACATCGTTGTCCCACGCCGACAAATTGCCGATATCGGGATACAGCTGGAACCACGGATTGTTGAGATAGTGGGCGTACCCCAGCGCCTTACTGATCGAATTCATCAGTGGATAATCCATGATTTCCATCGCCAGCGTCACCTGTGCACGGCTCGCCATCTCTACGCTTTCTTTCAGCCCATCGCGAAACCGACGACGCGTTTCGTTATTGGCCTGCTGGTAATAAACGTCGTAACCCGCCAGTTGAATAACGCGAATACCGATATCCTGCGCAAACTGAATGGCTTTACGCATGATCTCCAGCCCTTGTTCACGTACCGCATCATCTTCACTACCCAGCGGGAAACGACGATGAGCGCTCAGGCACATGGACGGTACCCGTATCCCTGTCTCAGCGATAGCGGCCACCAGCGCCAGTCGCTGCTCGCGGTTCCAGTCAAGACGCGCCAGGCGAGCGTCGGTTTCATCAACCGACATTTCGACAAAGTCAAAGCCCAGTTCCTTCGCCAGCTGCAAACGCTCCAGCCAGCACTCCCCGCCGGGGAGTGCCTTTTCATAAATACCGAGCGGGACCTGTTTCGACAACATAGTCGCTCCTTATCCCCACAGCTGGGCGATAGAACGTTTGAACTGACGGGCCGCTTCCACCGGAGAGGCGGCATCGCGAATGCTGCGACCGGCAATAAATACGTGAATCGGAATTCCCTGAAACAGCGGCAGATCTTCCAGCGCCAGACCGCCGGTGACGGTGACTTTAAAGCCCATCTCGGACAGGCGTTTGATCGCGCTGATATCCGCTTCTCCCCACGCCACGCCCGCCGCCTGCGCATCACGGCTGCGGTGATACACAACTTGCCCAATCCCTGCGTCACGCCATTCCTGGGCCTGCTCCCAGGTCCAGTAACCGGTCAGTTCAATCTGCACGTCGCCGTTAAATTCTTTCGCTACCTCCAGTGCCCCCTTAGTGGTGTTGATATCCGCACAGCAGATGACGGTGACCCAGTCAGCGTTGGCTTCGAAACACATGCGGGAGAGGATTTTTCCCGCATCGGCAATTTTGGCGTCCGCCAGCACAATTTTATGCGGGTAAAGCGCCTTCAGATCGCGAACGGCGCACACACCCTCTGCCACGCAAAGAATAGTTCCCACCTCAATGATATCGACCTCTTCGGCAATCAGACGCGTCGTTTCATACGCAGAAGACATTGATTGGTTATCCAGCGCAACCTGCAACATAGGTAATGACATTTTGGTATCCTTTTAAACAGCCGCCGCAGTGGCGTTATCAATTAAATCCAACACTTCCTGCGCGGTGCGACAGGCGCGTAAACGGTCGAAATTGGCTTCGTCATCAAAGAGATTCACGATCTGCATGATGCCCACTTCCTGATGTGTGTTGGCGTCAACTGCCGCCATCGTTATCAGAATATCGACCGGGTCGTTATCTTCGTGGTTAAACACCAGCGGTGATTTCAGCGTCACCAGCGCAAAACCGGTTTTCTTGACCCCTTCCTCCGGACGGCCGTGCGGCATTGCCAGGCCAGGCGCAATCACAAAGTACGGGCCAAACTGCTCAACGCCATCAAGGATGGCCTGGTAGTAGCGTGGTTCAACCACATCGGCCTTAACCAACAGATCCACACCAAGCTTTACCGCTTCCTGCCAGGTACTGGCCTCGGCTTGCAAAAGGATGGAATTATTGTCTGTTAGCGAGTCACGTAATTTCATATGCCGCCCCTTACTTCACGTCCTGCGGGAAATGCGCTTTGATCACTTCCAGCAGTTTTGGCCCAAAATCGGCAGGAGACAGCATGTTGCGTACGCCAACGACATATTTATTGCCAGAAACGGTAATCTCACCGGCGATATGCGTAGAGGCGATGATGATATCCGCGCCGCTCAGTTCACTTTTGTATTCACCCACGGCGCAGCTGTTTACCGTATGGTCAATATTTGACTGGGTTAAAAACTGGTCCACCTTCATTTTCATGATCATGGAACTGCCCTGCCCATTGCCACACACAGCCAGAATACGTACGGTCATAATCGGAACTCCTTATTAAGCAGAGTGTTCTGCCAGTTGTTTTTCTGCGTCTTCCTCAGCGCGCAACGTGCGTCCTGCGAAAAACATATAAGCCAGTGCAATCAGAATAATGACGGCCATAAACACAATGCCGATGGAGGCAAAGCCTTGCATCATCGGCGGTGCCAGAATTGACCAGTCCGCCATGCCCATCCAGGCGCTCATACCGGTGAGTTTCACCGCCCAAACGCAGCCGAAGATTTCGATCATCCCCATCACCAGGCAAATCTTGAGCGCCGCGCGCCAGCCGCCAAAGTGGTTAGCAAATACGCCAATGGTGGCGTTCGAGAAGAACATCGGGATAAAGCCAGGGATAATCAGGATGGAAGAGCCGCAGGCAACCAGAATACCTACCGCAATCAGTTGGCCGATGGTGCCCCACATAAAGCCCCAGACCACCGCGTTGGGGGCAAAGCTGTAAATGGCTGCGCAGTCGATAGCCAACACCGCGCCGGGGATCAGACGTTGAGAGATACCGTTGAACGCCTCTGAAAGTTCAGCAACGAACATACGTACACCCTGGGTGATGATGAAGATAGCGACAGCAAACGAAAAACCGGTTTGCAGGATATACACCGTCCAGTGGGTTTTACCCGCCATCGCCTGAACCACATCAATGCCGAAAGAGAGCAGGATCGCCCCGAAAAAGATGGTCATCACAATCGCGGTGGAAACGATGTTGTCATGGAAGATATTCAGCCAGCCTGGCAGCTTGAGATCTTCTACGCTCTCCTCTTTCTTACCCAGATACGGCGCGACTTTGTAAGCAATCCAGGAGGCGAACTGCTGCTGGTGACCGATGGAAAAACCGCAACCGTCAGTTACTTCCTGCGTCGGTTTGTACATCATATTGGAGGTAATGCCCCAGTAGAGCGACACCAGCACCGCGGTACAGATGATGGTGGTCCACATCGGGTAACCAAAGATGTAGAAAGAGACAGCAATCAGCCCCGCCTGCTGGAACATGATGTGCCCAGTCAGCATGATGGTTCGAATGCCGGTAATACGCCGTAGCAGTACGTAACAAATGTTCAGCGCCAGCGCTAACAGTACGGCGTACCCTACCCAACTGTATGCATCGCCCATTCGTTCGATGGTTGCCATCATGGAGGCATAGGTATCGGAGATCGCGCCATTGATACCGTAAACCTCAGACATCTTCGCCACCACCGGTTTAAACGTGCTGGTCAGAATGCCCGACCCTGCCTGCAATAACATAAAACCGATAATCGTTTTGATCGTGCCTTTGATAATGACGCTGACACTTTTACGCAACAGGATGTAGCCGAGGCAGGTCACAATACCCAACAGCAACGGTGCATTGGTCATGACCTGATTAAAAAAGACGGTAAAGATGTTGTAGAGGATCTCCATAACGATCTCCAGTAGACGAAGTTGCTGAACATTCATTACAGATGCCCAGGATGTTGTGCCCTCACTCTAATTTTCAAAAGTAATCACAACAAGATTGAATTTGATTAAATGTGATGAAGTACGCAAATAATTCTCTTACTTGCAGAGTGGATTTACTTCAAATTCATACTCGTCAAAATAAATTCATTTAAAACAATAAAATACAAAAATACATTTCATATAAACCATCTTGTCACGTTGTAACTTGTTCACATTTTCCCATTCAACACCAAAAATCAGCGCATTGCCTTCTTGAAAAAATGATGTCAGTATCAATCAAAACAAATCATAATTTGATTCAACTTGAACAAACATGAAGGTAATTGCGATGAGTAAAGTAAAAAGCATCACGCGTGAATCATGGATTCTGAGCACATTCCCGGAGTGGGGAAGCTGGCTCAATGAAGAGATCGAGCAGGAACAGGTCGCACCTGGCACTTTCGCTATGTGGTGGCTTGGCTGTACCGGTATTTGGCTAAAGTCTGAAGGCGGAACTAACGTCTGCGTCGATTTCTGGTGCGGTACGGGTAAACAGAGTCACGGTAACCCGCTGATGAAAACCGGTCACCAGATGCAACGCATGGCGGGCGTGAAGAAGCTGCAGCCAAACCTGCGCACCACGCCGTTTGTTCTTGATCCGTTTGCCATTCGTCAGATCGATGCGGTGCTGGCCACGCACGATCATAACGATCACATCGACGTAAATGTTGCGGCAGCCGTCATGCAGAACTGTGCCGACGACGTGCCGTTTATTGGACCGCAGACTTGTGTGGATCTGTGGATCGGTTGGGGTGTACCAAAAGAGCGCTGCATCGTGGTAAAACCTGGCGATGTGGTGAAAGTGAAAGATATTGAAATTCATGCGCTTGATGCGTTTGATCGTACGGCATTGATCACGCTTCCTGCCGATCAAAAAGCGGCAGGCGTGCTGCCGGATGGTATGGATGCCCGCGCCGTAAACTATCTGTTCAAAACGCCGGGCGGTACGCTTTATCACAGTGGTGATTCACACTACTCCAACTACTATGCAAAGCATGGCAATGAGCACCAGATCGACGTCGCGCTCGGATCCTACGGCGAGAACCCACGGGGTATTACGGACAAAATGACCAGTTCCGACATGCTGCGTATGGCGGAGGCCCTGAATACAAAAGTGGTGATCCCTTTCCATCACGATATCTGGTCAAACTTCCAGGCCGATCCTCAGGAGATCCGCGTACTTTGGGAGATGAAAAAAGATCGGCTGAAGTATGGCTTTAAGCCTTTTATCTGGCAGGTGGGTGGCAAGTTCACCTGGCCGCTGGACAAAGATAACTTTGAATATCACTATCCGCGCGGCTTTGACGACTGCTTCACGATTGAACCGGATTTACCGTTTAAATCGTTCTTGTGATCCACACAAAATGCCGGGCCATCCCGGCATTTTTTCCCATTTACTTTAGTATTTCCAGGCTATTTCAAATATCATCTTTTCAAATCAATTTGTATCGGAATAGCTCATGACTGAAGCACAAAGACATCAAATACTGCTGGATATGCTGGCGCAGTTGGGCTTTGTTACCGTTGAGAACGTGATTGAGCGTCTGGGGATTTCACCCGCCACAGCACGCCGGGACATCAACAAACTCGATGAAAGCGGCAAACTCAAGAAAGTCCGCAACGGCGCAGAAGCTATTACCCAGCAGCGACCGCGCTGGACGCCAATGAATCTGCACCAGGCACAGAACCACGATGAAAAAGTTCGCATTGCCAAGGCGGCATCCCAGCTTGTGAATGCAGGTGAAAGCGTGGTGATCAACTGCGGATCGACCGCCTTTCTGCTGGGTCGCGAAATGTGCGGCAAGCCGGTGCAGATCATCACTAATTATCTGCCGCTGGCGAACTATCTGATCGACCAGGAGCATGACAGCGTGATCATCATGGGAGGGCAATATAACAAAAGCCAATCCATCACGCTTAGCCCGCAAGGCAGTGAAAATAGCCTGTATGCCGGGCACTGGATGTTCACCAGTGGCAAAGGGTTGACCGCGGACGGACTGTATAAAACGGATATGCTGACCGCGATGGCCGAGCAGAAGATGCTTAACGTGGTGGGCAAACTGGTGGTACTGGTCGATAGCAGTAAAGTCGGTGAACGTGCGGGAATGCTGTTCAGTCGCGCCGACCAAATCGACATGCTGATTACTGGCAAAAATGCAAACCCTGAGATTCTGCAACAGCTTGAAGCTCAGGGCGTGAGCATTATGCGCGTTTAAAGGTGCTGGCGGAAAAACGTCACTGTTGCGGCCAACGCTTCTGGCGTGATGCGATGTCGTACGCCCGCTTCCCACAGGCAGGTCAGATTGTTGTCCAAACCTGCCTGAATCAGCGCTTGCTGTAAGCGGAAGGTTTCAACAGCCGGTACAACATCATCATCCTGTCCATGCCACAGCAGCAACGGCCTGTCAGCGAGGCGTGGTAACTGATGCGTAACATCCCATTCGGCAAGCGGGGCGATAACGGCATCAAATTCCGCCTGCTGCTCTGGGGTCTGAACCAGTAAAGGGGGAAAAAGCGTCTGCGCAAGCCGGGTAAAATAGCCTGAACCCATCAGGCTGGCTACACATTTAACCTCAGGATGGCGCGCCATTATGCCCAATGCTGTCATTCCCCCCATCGACGCCCCACCGACGGCAAGCCGCTCATCTGAAAGCCAATTTTCCGCCTCCAGCGCCGCACGTAACGTCGTAAACTCCTGCATATTTTGCTGCAAAATATGCCAGAAGCGGCGCATTCGCACCCTGGCATCGCTTTTGAAGCGAGCGCCATGGTCGGGCGCATCTGGCATGACGACACGGAACCCGGCCTGAGCCAGCGCAACGGCAAAATAGCTGTAAACCAGGCTTGAAGAGGTAAACCCGTGATAGAAGATAACACAAGGGAGTGAACATTCGCGTTTGCCAGCCGGAACGGCGTGCAGGACAGGTATACCCGCCAACTGTCGTGTTTCAATTTCGATCATTTGTCGCCTCTTTCTTTCTGGTATGCCATGCAGCAATACTTAACGCAAGCGAATGTGTTCGGCAATGATTCATAATGTTGAGAACTGGGTTACGCTTTCGCAACATTTTCATTCGAAAATCGCGTGAGAGATAACAATTCGGGAACATTCCCCTAAAGGGAAATTAATAAGGCACTACACTATGGCTATCAGGAAACGAGATAGAGTTATGCGTCGGTTTGCCTCTTTGTTGTTGGTTATGTTTTTAAGCGCCTGTAGCGTGCTACAGGGAACGCCGCAACCCGCACCGCCCGTTGCCGACCACCCGCAGGAGATCCGCCGTGACCAGAGTAATGGGTTACAGCGATTAGGGACGGTTAGCGCGCTGGTAAGAGGCTCTCCGGATGATGCGCTGGCAGAGATCCGTGCCAAAGCCGCCGCGGCTAAAGCTGATTACTACGTGGTTTTATTAGTGGATGAAACTATCGTGACAGGCCAATGGTATTCACAGGCTATTTTGTATCGTAAATAACATTGGGTTGAAATTTAGTCAGCTTTACATTGCTTTGCGCCCCTATGCGTTTACCTGTGCACAATAAACCAACAGCAGGAAGCTTGAGGTTTATTATCGCGATGGAATGCCCTGCCGTGTGTAGGGGTACGAATAATGGAGCTGACGATGAAACAATCACTTGCCTTATCCTCACTGCTGCTTTCTGCCGGACTGGTAGGTACTACGGCGCAGTCTGCCGAATTCGCCAGTGCTGACTGTGTTACTGGCCTGAACGAAATTGGCCAGATATCTGTCAGTAACATTGCAGGAAATCCGCAGGATGTAGAACGTGTTGTCGCGTTAAAAGCGGATGAACAAGGTGCCTCATGGTATCGGATCATTCAAATGTACGAAGATCAGCAACCCGACAACTGGCGCGTACAGGCCATACTCTATGCTTAACACATTGCCGGATGGCGTAAACTTATCTGACCTACAGTGAACTGTAGACATGATAAGACGCGAAAGCGTCGCCATCAGGCATATTATTACCGTAATCCCCCCGTTGCCCGCAGAAGCAAATCGTTCAGCACCTGCTCAGACAATCGTAGTCCCCCCCGCGTATCAAGCATAATTTGGCACCAGGCCTGCGCCACTGGTGGAGAGGCATAGCGCAACATCTGCGCTCCGCAACCAAGCAGGAAAAGCTGCTGCGTAATCTCCCGCCCCAATGCCTCGCTGGGTTTACGTAAACGCTGCTGGAGCTGACGCACCATTCGATCGTAATGTCGGTCTTGCCCTTTGACTTCCGCAAAGGCTTCACTGAGCATCTCGTATATGCCGGGTTGTTTGGTTAGTACCCGCAATACATCAAGGCACATAATGTTGCCAGAGCCTTCCCAGATACTGTTTACCGGCATTTCACGATACAAACGCGGCAGCTCGCTCTCCTCGCAATAGCCAATCCCACCCAGCACTTCCATCGCTTCTGCCACAAATGGCATACCGCTTTTGCAAACGGAGAATTTCGCCGCTGGCGTGAACAACCTGGCCCACAGCGCTTCTTTAGCATCAGCACGACGGTCCCAGGCCCGCGCCAGTCGAAACAGTAACGCCGTTTGACCTTCCAGTTGGAGCGCCATCCGACCTAACACTTGGCGCATCATCGGTTGTTCAATCAATGGCTTGCCAAAAACTTGCCGCTGGTGAGCATGGTAAATCGCGACGGAAAAAGCACGTCGCATCATACCGTGACTGCCGAGCGCACAGTCAAAACGCGTCATCCCCCCCATTTTCAGGATATGGCGTATACCTTCCCCTTCTTCACCCAATAGCCAGCCAATCGCATCGTGGAATTCAACCTCGCAGCTGGCGTTGGAGCGGTTGCCTAACTTATCTTTCAATCGCTCAAGACGGATAGCATTACGCTGCCCGTCAGGTAAAAATCGCGGCACAAAAAAGCAGGATAATCCTCCCTTAGCCTGGGCCAGCACTAAATGGGCATCGCTTTGCGGCACGGAGAAAAACCACTTATGTCCCACCAGCCGATACGAGCCGTCAGCAAGACGTTCTGCCTGAGTGGTATTGCTCAGCACATCTGAACCACCCTGCTTCTCGGTCATGCCCATGCCGATAAGCAGCCCACGCTTTTGCCCTCCGGGCAGTAAATGCGAGTCATAACGGTCGCTTAGCAGCGGCGTAAGCCAGTCGTGAAAGGGGGCGGGTAACATTTGAAGTAACAGCGGCGTGGCGGCAAAAGTCATGGTCACCGGACACAACGTGCCAGCTTCAACCTGCGCATGCAGCATGAAACGCGCGGCCCGTGCAACAAATGTTCCCTGCCTCGCATCTTCTTCCCAGGCCAGATTATGTACGCGGTTGGCGCACAATCCCTGCATCAGCAAATGCCAGGCTGGATGAAAACGCACATCATCCAGCCGCTGCCCCTGCGGGTCGTAGCGCAACAGTTCAGGTGGAAAAGCATTGGCCAGACGGCCCAGTTCGAGCGACTCGGCAGTCCCTAGCTGCTGACCAATACTGGCGAGAAGATCGCTGTCCCAACCAGCGCCTTCGCGGATAACCGCTTCGCACAGCGCGCCATCGGACAAATATAAGTTACTGTTATTGAGCGGTACAGGTTGGTTAAAAACGGTATGCGTTTGCCAGTGCATTGTGTCTCCCTCCGTCAATGGCCGTCGCTTTAAGTATGGTCAGAACCACATTATTCGCGACGGAGGGAGATCACAAAAGTACGGTTAGCCAGCAATATAATGAGGAATAAAACGAGAAGTATCTTTAGTGATCAAAGTATTATCCTCGCGGATCCCCATACCACAGGCTTCATCATCCACGATCCAGCTACCGATCAACGTGTAGCTGTCGCCAAAGCGCGGTAATGGCTGAAATGCCTGATAGATCATCGGTTCTTCGGCGTAATCACCCTCGGCATGCTCAACGACCTGCTGCTGACCATCAAAAATGGTGACATTTCCCCCTTCACGGGAAAATATCGGTTTGCGTACATAGCTTTCACCAGCTGCAATTTGTGGTGTTTCACCGTCAAACCAGGCGGGCAGCAGGTTGGGATGGTTGGGAAAAAATCGCCACAGCAATGGCATCAGCCCTTTATTGCTGAGTACGCTCTTCCATAACGGCTCAACCCACTGTTCGCGGCGATGGCGCAGCAAGGGGCCATTTTCATCTCGCATCATCCACTCCAGGGGATAGAGCTTAAAGGCGCGACGAATGACGTTATCATCCAGGTCCGTGAGAACACCGCCAACGCCAAGCCCCAGATCTTCGACGTAAATAAACCGTGACTCTTGCCCCGCCTGCTGTGCGCAATCCTGTAAATACAGCACCGTGGTACGATCTTCGTCAGTATCTTCGCAGCAGCAAAAATAGAAGGGCTCCGGGCTATAAAGCTCAGCAAAACGGGAGATTAGCCGCTCCTGAATGGCGTTGTACTGGTCGGCGTCGCGTGTGATCACCCCGCTGCGACGCGCATCTTCCAGCCATAGCCACTGGAAATACGCTGACTCATAAAGCGACGTTGGTGTATCCGCGTTGTACTCCAGCAGCTTGACCGGGGCGTTATTTCCGCACCAGACAAAATCCATGCGGCCGTACAGGGAGGGATCGCGATTGCGCCAGCTTTCGGCAATAACGTCCCAATACAGCGGCGGGATCGCCAGTTGCTGCATAATCTGTTCGTCGTTAACTGCTCGTTCGACGACATCCAGACACATCTGGTGCAGTTCCGCAGTGGGTTTTTCGATCTGCTCTTCCACTTGCCGGAGCGTAAAGCGGTAAGCCCGGCTCTCATCCCAGTAAATCTCGTTATCGATAAGATGAAAATCAAAGCCGTGATCGTAGGCGATCCGGTCCAAATCCTGACGAACAGGGACATCATGTCGCAGCATCGTTAACCTCCCCAGTGCCCACGCGCGCTGGACGAACGCCCGTAGCCGCCGCGTGAAACCGTCGAGACTTTCTTCGTCGTATAACTATGGCTGGTTGCAGTATCATGTTTTCCACTACCGGAACGCCAACTGTAATCCCCGGAAGTTGTACGCCAGACCGGGCGCGAAGCATAGGAAGAACCGCCGCTGCTATAAACATATTGTTCGTCGCGATTTTTGCGAATGACGCGGCTGAGTAAAAAACCGGAGAATATCGGCACCCAGCTTTGATCGATGCTGTCGAGATAACAGTCGCCAAACTGTGTCTGACAGCTCTGCTTGCTCATTTGCTTTGGCAGGTTAGAGTAGAACTCTGCTTTCGCATTGTTCCAGCCATCGGCACAAACGGTGGCGCTATTGCCATCGTCAATACATTCACTCACCGCGGAGTAAAAGGTACCATCACCATCGTTATTGCCGTCATCAGCACATCCTTTGAGGACAAAAAATGCCGCTCCGCCCATAATGGCCAGCGTCAGGTATTTTCCACTGTAACGGCTGCGTTTTCTTGCAAAGGGGTTCGCCGGACGCCCAATTCGCGTGATGGCAGAATGCCCTTGCCCCCTGTTTTTGTTTCCGGATTTACGTTTTCTTGCCATGATCGTCCATTACCATGTCATGCAGGCGGCGTTAAAAATACCCCCCGCCAGGGCAGCGGTCCCCATAAATAATCCCGCTGCAGTATTATGATTAATAATTTTTTCACTCAGTGCCGGCATGTATAAACGCACACCGCCGTAAATGACGAGTTGTATCACCAGCGCGATGCCGCCCCAGGCGAAATAATCCGGAATACTGACGGCGTTAATTGCCGCGCTGGATAACGGAATAACGTAGCCCAGCAACGTGCCGCTAAAGGCCAGTGACGCTGCTGTATTATTATTTTTAATCAGTTGCCATTCATTGTGCGGCGTAATTTTTGAGTATATAAACAGAAAAACGATCACCATGGCTGCGCCAATAAAAAAATAGGCGCAAAAAGCCAGCAATGAATCCAGTATGTGCATTGTGTAACCTTCCCTGAAATTAACCAATTACATTAAGTGATGTTAATGGAATATCTACACCCAGCGCCCGCGAGAATACCCATTCAGGCTCTCCCAGCTCATTAAACGATTCTTCACCGTTCAACAGCAGGTATTCCCAGGTATCATCTGTAACCTGCCGCTGATAGCCCATGGTAAAATTATGTACATTCCATATGGCATGCTGATGATTTTCTACTTTTTCCAGCATATAAACCGGCTCAATATTCCCCGGTTCTTCCTCGTTAAAAAAGCGTTGCCAGCGCTCTTCCTGCCAGCTCAGCGTCGGCGTCCCTATTACGGACGGGCTAATGGCAGACTGCCAGTGTTTTTTCTGCGAAATCCCGTAACTTTCCGCATAAACAAAGAATTTGATATCGTCGATATCATCGATGTCTGAGCCGCCCGTGGTATTGATTTGCAGAAACTCTTCTCCGGACGTGTAGTAGCGAAAAATCTGGCTTCCGCCGCCTAAATCAATGTGGCTGGCGGCTGCAACGGTGTACTCCTCACCAGGCAATTCGATCAATAGTGACTCTTCAAGCAGACGAAATGCCAGCGTGTTAAGCGTAAAACCAGCATTCAGATGTAACCCTAACGGCCCGCGAGCTGGCGCAACAGCAGCCTCTTTACCGAATAAGCGCTGGAAAAAACTCATCATGATTTTCCCTTAATGATCTGCCAGCCTTCTTTCGAGGCTGGCGCATTTCACGACGTTTACTCGCCTTGCTGACGCTGCAGTCGTGCCAGTACATCCTGAGCCGAACTTTTATTGCTCGCCCCAATGCCGGCTTCGGCCAGCTTCTCATCCAGGTCACGCCCATCCGCAACCTTTTCCAGCTGCGCAGCGGCATCCAGACGGGCCTGACGCTCAGCCTGTCGCGTTTGCAAACGCTTGAGCGACTCTGCGGCTGTAGACACACTCGAAGACGCGCCTACGGTCGAGGTAGTCACTGCCTGCTGGGCGCGCTGCATCGCTTCCGTCGCCTTTACCACCTCAAGCTGCTGTTCAAACTGTGCAATCCGTTGTGCGGTTGCACTCACCGCTTTTTCAACGCCATCCCGCGACACTTCAAGGTTAGCGAGTACTTGCTCTTCTGCAGCAATGACATTCTCTAAGCGGGCAATTTCTTCTGCAACTTCGTTGATTAGTGACGGGTTAGCGTTTTTACTCAGCGCTTCCAACACTCGTGTTTCCAGACTAGATTTACGCTCACGCAGATCGTTCAACTTGTCATTACTCAGCCTCACGCGCGCCAGCAAGTCTACTCGTGATTTTCCGGCTTTATCCAGCTCACCTTTCGCATCACGGATATGCTGCTCCAGCATGCGGACCCCCTGCGCTTCTTCAATTGACTCTTCCGCCTGAGAAAGTACGGACTTGCCGAGGGTAAACAGGCTTTTTAAAATTCCCATAAATAGCGTTCCTTGTTATTCGTGAGTGTATTCTTCAGTGATTTCAGCCAGATCTAGCGCGTTTTCCGCAAGCGTAGTCATCTCCAGCACTACATCATCCAGTGATGAATTAAGCGAAAGTGCTCCAAATGCGACGTAATATTCATCCTGCTGAACGCGAGAAATCCCCACGGAAGACAGAGGAAGGAGTTTCTGATTACGTAATAAGAAAATATTGAATTCATTTTGCTGATTAATACTGCAGACAGGACAAATAACTGTTTCAATAATTATCTGGCGGGATGTGAATAAAATACCGAGTGATAAATCACCATAATCATTCATTTTGATAATTAATGATTGCTCGTTATATTCAATATCTATATTTAATTCAGGAAGAGTTTGTACTGCTTCAGCAAGCAACTGCGGAGTCCATGCCATATATTATCCATATATAATTTAATTAGAAATAAATGAAATGAATATCATTTTCTACCCTTTATCATACTCGTTTAAAATAAAAAAAAGCCACCCGAATCCGGGTGACTTAGTCTGAAAAATAAGTTTAACCGCGCTGGCGGACGGCTTCAAACAGGCAGATACCCGTCGCAACTGAAACGTTCAATGACGAAACGCTCCCTGCCATCGGGATGCTGATCAGTTCGTCACAGTGTTCGCGGGTCAGACGGCGCATACCTTCACCCTCTGCGCCCATCACCAGCGCCAGACGACCGGTCATTTTGCTCTGATAGAGAGTATGGTCGGCTTCACCTGCGGTTCCGACGATCCAGATATTCTCTTCCTGCAGCATACGCATGGTGCGCGCCAGGTTGGTCACGCGGATCAGCGGTACGCTTTCTGCCGCACCACAGGCCACTTTTTTCGCCGTCGCATTCAACTGTGCGGAACGATCCTTCGGTACGATTACAGCATGTACGCCAGCGGCATCGGCGCTACGCAGGCATGCGCCCAGGTTATGCGGATCGGTGACGCCATCGAGGATCAATAAGAACGGCTGATCGAGCGTAGCAATCAGATCCGGCAGATCGTTTTCCTGATACTGACGGCCCGGCTTCACGCGAGCAATAATCCCCTGATGTACCGCACCCTCGCTTTTCTCATCCAGAAACTGACGGTTAGCCAGTTGAATGACAACACCCTGTGCTTCCAGTGCGTGGATCAGCGGCAGCAGGCGTTTATCTTCACGACCTTTGAGAATAAAGACGTCCTGGAAGCGCTCAGGCGCACGTTCCAGCAGGGCCTGCACCGCATGGATGCCGTAAATCATTTCACTCATGAATGTACTCGTTAATAGTTTATGCGTAACGCCGGGCAACGCGAAGGTTGCCCGACTTACAGTCTATGGCTGTTATTGTGCGACTTTCTTTTTCGCCGCACGTTTAGCTTTAGTGGCGGCAGCAATTTTAAGCGTTTTTGCCGAGGGCTTTTTCGCTTTTTTATCGCCTTTCTTCTCAGCCGCATTCTTTTCCGCCTGAGGTTTGGCTCTGCCTTTCTTCTCGCCGCGGAAAGCGCTGTCCGGCTCGAAATTCACCTTTTTGCCCATCTGACGACGTTTACCGGTATTTTTACCCGCATCGCCTTTTTTGGCTTTTTCGCGGGCGGTTTTACCTTCATTACGCGGCGCACGTTCGCTGGAGATCAAGCTGAAGTCGATCTTACGCTCGTCCATGTTGACTGCTTCCACGCGAACTTCCACGCGATCGCCCAGGCGATACATCTGGCCGCTGGATTCCCCCGTCAGGCGCTGCCCAACCTGGTCGAAACGATAGTAGTCGTTATCCAGAGAGGAGACATGCACCAGACCATCGATAAACAGTTCATCGAGACGGACAAAGAAACCAAATCCGGTCACGCTGGCAATCACGCCTTTGAAGACATTACCCACCTGGTCCAGCATGAAGTCGCACTTCAGCCAGTCAGAGACATCGCGCGTGGCTTCATCAGCACGGCGCTCGGCCATCGAACAGTGCTGACCCAGTTGCAGCATCTCTTCCATCGAATAATGGTAGCCACCGGTTTCCGTGGTGTTGCCCTTATGGCCCTGCTCCTGCGCCAGCAGATACTTAATCGCCCGGTGCAAGGAGAGATCCGGGTAACGACGGATCGGTGAAGTAAAGTGCGCATAAGATTGCAACGCCAGGCCAAAGTGACCACGGTTTTCCGGATCGTAAATCGCCTGCTTCATCGAACGCAGCAGCATGGTTTGCAGCATTTCTGCGTCAGGACGGTCAGCAATCGACTCCAGCAGTTCAGCGTAATCACGCGGCTCAGGTTTGTTGCCACCAGGCAGCTCCAGCCCCAGCTCTGCCAGGACGGAACGGAACGAGTTAATCGCTTCGGTCGTCGGCTTATCGTGAATACGGAACAGCGCTGGCTCTTTGGCTTTCTCAACGAATCGTGCCGCGGAGATGTTCGCCATGATCATGCACTCTTCAATCAGCTTGTGCGCGTCGTTACGCTGCGTCTGCTCGATACGCTCGATACGGCGTTCAGCATTGAAGATAAACTTCGCTTCTTCACTCTCAAACGAGATACCGCCACGCTCTTCACGGGCTTTATCCAGCACTTTGTAGAGGTTATGCAGCTCTTCAATGTGTTTAACCAGCGGTGCGTACTGCTCACGCAGCTCCTGGTCGCCCTGCAGCATGTGCCAGACCTTAGTGTAGGTCAGACGTGCGTGGGAACTCATGACCGCTTCGTAGAATTTAAAGCCGGTTAAACGGCCTTTCGACGAAATGGTCATTTCACAGACCATACACAACCTGTCCACCTGCGGGTTGAGTGAACACAATCCGTTAGACAGCACTTCCGGCAGCATCGGAACAACCTGCGACGGGAAGTAAACGGATGTGCCACGGCTACGAGCTTCCTGGTCCAGCGGAGTCGGCGGGCGAACGTAATAGCTTACGTCAGCAATCGCCACCCATAAACGCCAACCACCGCCGCGTTTCTTCTCGCAATAAACCGCATCGTCGAAGTCGCGCGCATCTTCGCCATCGATAGTCACCAGCGGCAGATCGCGCAGATCGACACGTCCTACTTTCGCCTCTTCCGGCACTTCTTCTTTCAGTCCGGCGACCTGTTTCTCAACCGCCTGAGGCCAGATATATGGGATTTCATGAGTACGCAGGGCCATATCAACGGCCATGCTGGTTCCCATGTTGTCACCCAGCACTTCAACAATTTTACCCACCGCTTTGGTGCGGCGAGTCGGGCGCTGGGTCAGCTCAACCACGACCACAAAACCCATACGAGCGCCCATTACCTCTTCCGGCGGGATCAGGATATCGAAGCTCAGGCGGCTGTCGTCTGGGACGACAAACCCAACACCAGCATCGGTGAAGTAGCGGCCGACAATCTGGCTGGTTTTCGGCACCAGTACGCGCACAATACGCGCTTCGCGGCGACCTTTACGGTCCGCGCCCAACGGCTGCGCCAGCACCTGATCGCCATGAATGCAGGTTTTCATCTGCTCGCTGGACAGATACAGGTCATCTTTGCGGCCTTCAACGCGCAGAAAGCCGTAGCCATCACGGTGGCCAATAACGGTACCTTTCAGCAGGTCGAGACGCTCCGGCAGCGCATAGCATTGACGACGGGTGAAGACCAGTTGTCCGTCACGCTCCATCGCGCGCAGGCGACGACGCAGCGCTTCTTGCTGCTCTTCACCTTCAATATTGAGTTCAGCGGCCAGCTCATCGCGGTTGGCCGGCTTTTCACGTTTAGTTAAATGTTCGAGGATAAATTCCCGGCTCGGGATAGGATTCGCGTATTTTTCTGCTTCGCGTTCCTGGAAAGGATCTTGTGACATGTCGGTTCCTCCGTCATCATCGCTGCTGGCGGGAGTCGTTACTCCACCAGCAATAATTTATAAAGCGGTTGATTCTTTTCAACCAAATCAGCAAGTGTGTAGTTGTCCAGTTCCGTGAGAAAACTTTGCACTGCTTTAGAAAGCGCCTGTTTGAGTCTACAGGCTGGGGTAATATGGCAAAACTCGCTGCTACAGTTGACCAACGATAAGGGTTCCAGCTCGCGAACCACATCACCAATACCAATATCCTTAGCGGGTTTACCCAGGCGGATACCGCCATTTTTTCCTCGAATAGCAGTAACAAAGCCCGCCCGGCTAAGTTGATTGATTATTTTGACCATATGATTACGGGACACGCCGTAGACTTCTGTCACCTCAGAAATACTGGTCATACGTCCTTCGGGAAGTGACGCCATGTAGATTAGCGCACGTAATCCGTAATCGGTGAAACTTGTTAACTGCACATCAACCTCAGGAAAAGGGATAAAACGGATAAACCTGGTAGTATTAATTACATTGATGATAAACCAGCCACCAGCCAGGTCGCTAATTTATTTCAGTTCGGGAAGGAAAAAAGCGAGGAACTTACGTGATTTTAAGCCGGATTCTGATGCAAAGCACCTTATCCGGCCTAAATTAGTGCAAGCGCAGCGCCGTTTGACGCTACGCTATAACCAGAATTATGCGTCGAACGGGTCGCGCAGGATCATGGTTTCAGTACGGTCTGGGCCAGTTGAGATAATATCAATCGGCACACCGGTCAGTTCTTCAATACGCTTGATGTAGTTCAGCGCTGCCTGCGGCAGACCGCTACGTTCCTTCACGCCGAAGGTGGATTCAGACCAACCCGGCATGGTTTCGTAAATCGGCTCGATACCTTTCCAGTCGTCAGCTGCCAGCGGAGTAGTCGTTACTTCGCGGCCATCCGGCATACGGTAAGCAACACAGATTTTCACCTCTTTCAAACCGTCCAGTACGTCCAGTTTGGTCAGGCAGAAGCCAGACAGGGAGTTAATCTGTACTGCACGGCGTACAGCAACGGAATCCAGCCAACCGGTACGACGACGACGACCGGTGGTCGCGCCATACTCGTTACCTTGTTTGCACAGGAACTCGCCAACGTCATCAAACAGCTCTGTCGGGAACGGACCCGCACCTACACGAGTAGAGTAAGCTTTGATGATACCCAGAACGTAGTCCACATAACGTGGACCCAGGCCGGAGCCGGTTGCCACGCCACCTGCGGTGGTGTTGGAGGACGTTACGTACGGATAGGTACCGTGGTCGATATCCAGCAGCGTACCCTGCGCACCTTCAAACATGACGAAATCGCCACGCTTACGCGCCTGGTCCAGCAGATCGGAAACATCAACAACCATTGAGGTCAGGATGTCGGCGATAGCCATCACATCATCCAGCACTTTCTGGTAGTCAACTGCTTCAACTTTATAGAAATTCACCAGCTGGAAGTTGTGATATTCCATCACTTCTTTCAGTTTTTCAGCGAAAGTTGCTTTATCAAACAGATCGCCAACACGCAGACCGCGACGAGCTACTTTGTCTTCATAAGCTGGACCGATACCACGACCGGTAGTACCGATCGCTTTCTCGCCACGCGCTTTCTCACGAGCGTTATCCAACGCAACGTGATAATCAAGGATCAGCGGACAAGCTTCAGACAGCAGCAGGCGCTCGCGAACCGGGATACCACGATCTTCCAGTCCTTTCATTTCTTTCATCAGCGCGGACGGAGACAGAACAACACCGTTACCGATGATGCTGATTACGTTTTCGCGAAGAATGCCTGATGGAATAAGATGGAGGACGGTTTTTTCACCGTTGATTACGAGAGTATGGCCTGCGTTGTGACCACCCTGGTAGCGCACAACATATTTAGCCCGTTCAGTCAGAAGATCGACGATCTTCCCTTTACCTTCGTCACCCCATTGGGTGCCCAGTACGACGACGTTGTTACCCATTTTTCAAAATCACCGTTTGCTTAAAAATGGATTCTACCACCGCTTTTTCAGATATACAGCACTTTTTGCATGCGAAAATCCGCAAATTAGTCTACTTATTGATCAGCCAATCGTTTTCCTCAACATGTAGTAGACCACAACGCCCGCAACCACAAGACCTCCACCAAAACGACGCAAAATATTTTCGGGAAGTTGCGCCATTGCGGAGATCATTTTCTTCCATGCGCTGGGATAAAGCATCGGACCCAGCCCTTCCAGCACCAAAACCAGCGCGAGCGCCAGCAAAATTGTTGAATTCATCCATCGCCCTTATATAAAAAGAAAACCACCGCATCCCTGGAGATGCCGGTGGTTTTGCTGCTTTAAAACCGCTGGAACGCGATTAGCGTGTCGCGGTATTTGGTGTCTTCATGTAGCGGAAGAAATCGCTGTCCGGGCTCATGACCATCACGTCCTGATTCCCTTCAAAGCTCTTCTCGTAAGCACGCAGGCTACGGATGAAGGCGTAGAAGTCAGGATCCTGACTGAACGCATCGGCAAACAGCTTAGCGGCTTCTGCATCGCCTTCACCGCGCATAATACGGCCCTGACGCTCAGATTCTGCCAGCGTTTTAGTGACTTCATAGTCAGCCGTTGCACGCAGTTTTTCCGCCTCTTCCTGGCCTTGTGAACGATGGCGACGCGCTACCGCTTCACGCTCAGCGCGCATACGGTTGTAGATAGCCTCGGACACTTCAGCAGGCAGGTTGATTTGCTTAATACGCACGTCAACCACTTCGATGCCCAATGCCGCCATACTGTTCGGATTGATGACCGGTACTTTACCGTTCGTTTCAGCCTGAACACGTTCAGCCGCTTCGGCAATCGCGCTATCTGCTGCCGGAGTTGCCACTTCATCTTCCGTGCCAGCAGAACCGGAGTTCAGCGCGTCACGCACTTCCAGGGTCAGACGACCGCGGGAATCGGTAACGATGTCCTTCACGTCCAGACGACCAATTTCAGAACGCAGACGGTCAGAGAACTTACGTTTCAGCAGGACTTCCGCCTGAGAAACATCGCCACCGCCCGTTGCCAGGTAGTAACGGCTAAAGTCACTGATGCGCCACTTGATGTAGGAGTCAACGATCAGGTCTTTCTTCTCTTTGGTAACAAAGCGATCGGCCTGGTTGTCCATGGTCTGAATACGCGCATCCAGCATCTTCACAGATTCAATAAACGGAATCTTGAAGTGCAGGCCTGGTGCAACAACCAGCGGCTTGTTTTCATCGTCACGCAGAACTTTACCAAAGCGCAGAGTAATACCGCGCTCGCCTTCTTTGACCACAAAGACAGACATGAACAGAACTACCAGAACGATGATGATAATCGCAATAACTGACTTACGCATCGTTATTCCCCCTGACGCTGGTAGTCGTTACGCTGCGCATTCGCGCGGCGTTGGTCCATAATATCGCCCTGACTGGTGGACGAAGTGTTGCTTGCTCCAGTGCTGGAAGTCGTTGCTGGCGGAAGACGCAGCAGGTTTGAACTGCTGTCAGTCTTTGTTGCTGGCGCACTACCACCTTTCAGCATTTGATCCAGCGGCAGAACCATAAGATTGCTACCTTTATCGTTAACCAGGACTTTGCGGGTATTGCTCAGCACTTTTTCCATGGTTTCGATATACAGACGCTCGCGGGTAATTTGCGGTGCGGCTTTATATTCCGGCAGAATTTTTGCGAAGCGAGCCACTTCACCCTGTGCTTCCAGGATGGTCTGAGTCTTATACGCACGTGCTTCTTCCAGAATACGCTGCGCCTGACCGTTTGCACGCGGCTGAACTTCGTTGGTGTACGCTTCCGCTTCACGGATGTACTGCTGTTCGTTTTCACGTGCTGCGATAGCATCGTCAAACGCGGCTTTTACTTCTTCCGGCGGACGTGCAGCCTGGAAGTTGACGTCCAGCAGGGTGATACCCATGTTGTACGGACGGATCGTTTCTTCCAGTTCACGTTGGGTGTCGCTACGAATAACGGTACGCCCTTCGGTCAGGATACGGTCCATGGTGTATTTACCGATAACCCCACGCAGGGCGCTGTCAGTAGCCTGACGCAGACTGTCATCCGCGCTGGTTACGCTAAACAGGTAACGCTGCGGATCGGTCACGCGGTACTGTACGTTCATTTCGACGCGCACGACGTTTTCGTCAGAAGTCAGCATGACGCCGGATGCGGCAAGTTCACGCACGGCTTCAACGTTGACCGGTGTCACTTCGTCGACAAAGGTCGGTTTCCAGTTCAGACCCGGTTCAACCAAATGGCTGAATTTACCGAAGCGTGTCACCACGCCACGTTCCGCTTCTTTAATGGTATAGAAACCGCTAGCCGCCCAGATAATGACGATAGCGGCCGCTGCAATAGTAAAGACTCGACCGCCCAGTTGCGGACGCGGGCCTTGCGATGAACTACCGCCGCCAGAGCCTGTACCTTTACCGCCACCCAGACCACCGAGCTTTTTACTCAGTTTGCGGAAGATATCGTCCAGATCGGGAGGTCCCTGCTCGCGACCACCTTTGTTTCCATTTCCCTCAGGGTTGCCGCCAGGTTTGCTGCTTCCCCAGGGGTCGCGGTCTTGTCCGTTATTACCGGGCTGATTCCACGCCATTTTTGTGCTCCATATTTGTTATGCGATGCTATACCTGCGTCTTTTGCGCTGCCGTTGCGTTGGCTGCGTCCCTCAACGCCAGTCACATAGTTGACTATGCTCCTGGAGATTTCAGGACTTGCCGCCTTCCTGCCGCACAAAATCCACAAGGTATAGAGGCGAAAAAATCTTCAGGCCATATCCGTCAGATCAGACAACATAGTCTTCCAGTGCCGGTTCTTGTTTACAGAGGCGACGCCAGTCTACGATCGGCATACGAACCTGCAGACCTACGCTGCCGTCCTCCTCCATCCACTCTTTTTCTATTGCCTGAAGTTGATAAAACCGGCTTCTCAAACGCCCTTCCTGCGGCGGCAAACGCAACGTATGCTGCGCCACCTCACCGGAAAGTCGCTCAGTCAAAGCCTGAAAAAGTTGTGGTATACCAATCCCCGTTTGCGCTGATACCCAAACGCGAATGGGTTTATTCTCTTCATCTCTGTCGATACGCGGCTCAAAGTCATCCAACATATCGATTTTATTCATCACCAGCAGAGTCGGGATCTCATGCGCATCGATCTCTTCGAGCACCGTATCGACGGCCTCAATGTTTTCCTGCACACGAAAGTCTGCTGCATCAATAACGTGCAGCAGCAATGTCGCCTGACGTGTTTCCTGCAAGGTGGCCTTAAACGCCGCCACCAGGTCGTGCGGCAAATGACGGATAAACCCAACGGTATCCGCCAGCACTGTCTCACCCACGTCCGCAACGTCTATTCTGCGTAGCGTCGGGTCCAGGGTCGCAAACAGCTGATCCGCTGCGTAGACCTGGGCTTCGGTGATCTGGTTGAACAGGGTGGATTTTCCGGCGTTGGTATATCCCACCAGTGATACGGTTGGGACATCCGCTTTCTTGCGCGACTGTCGCCCCTGCTCACGTTGCTTTTCAACTTTTTCCAGGCGCGACTGTATCTGCAAAATGCGATTACGCAGCAAACGACGGTCGGTTTCGAGCTGGGTTTCACCCGGACCGCGCAAACCAATCCCGCCCTTTTGCCGTTCAAGGTGAGTCCAGCCACGGACCAGACGCGTAGCCATATGGCGCAACTGCGCCAGCTCAACCTGCAACTTACCCTCATGGGTTCGCGCACGCTGGGCAAAAATATCTAAAATGAGACCAGTCCTGTCGATAACAAGACACTGGCACAACTGTTCCAGGTTACGTTCCTGGGCAGGGCTTAGAGCATGATCAAAAATCACCACCGCAGCGCCAGTCGCTTTTACGGCTTCGGCAATTTCGATTGCCTTACCTTCACCAACAAAATACTTCGGGTGCGGTGCTTTACGGCTCCCGGTAATCACCTGCATTGCTTCGACACCGGCGGAAGAAACCAGAGATTCAAACTCCTGGAGGTCTTCCATATCTTTGTCTTGCGAAAAATAGATGTGTACCAGTACCGCCTGCTCACCGGCATCATAACGGTCAAACAAGCGTCAACCCCTTAATATAAATCAACGGGGAACGCAGGATCGCTGGCTCCCCGTATGTAAAACAGCTAATAACCTTATTCGGTTTCTTCGCTGTCCTGTTGCGCAGATGAACCTTGCGCGTTGCTACCGTGATGGTAGTTGCTGCCTGTGCCGCCGGTGGCATTATTGCTGTGATGAGAAACCGGACGAGACGGGACAACAGTAGAAATCGCGTGCTTATAAACCATCTGGCTGACCGTGTTTTTCAACAGGATCACGAACTGATCAAAAGACTCGATTTGACCTTGCAGCTTAATACCATTCACCAAATAAATAGAAACTGGAACACGTTCCCGACGCAGTGCGTTCAGGAACGGATCTTGTAAAGATTGCCCCTTAGCCATTCTCTCTTTTCCTTATATGCTTATTTGTACTTTGAACCTTTCGATTCTGAAAAATTGCGCACGATACGTTTCAATTGTACACATTCAGTTCGCGATAGCACCAACAACCTGTAATACTTCGTTTCGCGCCTGGTCAGGCTTTTCACTGTCAAGCCAGTGCACCCCTTCCCAACCACGCAACCAGGTTACCTGTCGCTTCGCCAACTGCCTCGTGGCGCAAACACCTCTATAAACCATTTCATCGTATGAAATTTCACCTTCAATGTATGACCACATCTGGCGATACCCTACACAACGAATGGAAGGCAAATCCGTATGCAAATCTCCACGGGCAAAAAGCGCCCGGACTTCTGCTTCAAAACCTGAAGCTAACATCTGATGAAAACGCTGCTCAATTCGCTGATGGAGCAGTTCACGGCTCGCCGGGGCGATTGCAAACTGATGCACCTGATACGGCAAAGCATCTCCTGACGTTTGCGTCAGCTCCGTTAAAGTTTTACCCGAAATGAAAAAAACTTCCAGTGCCCGGGAAAGTCTTTGCGGATCATTTGGATGAATACGCGCCGCAGCCACGGGATCGATGTCCTGAAGCTGTCGGTGTAACGCGTCCCAACCCTGCTCTGCCGCCTGCTGCTCAATTCTGGCCCTGACTTCCGGGTCCGCCGACGGTAACGGCGACAGTCCTTCAAGCAAGGCTTTGAAATATAACATTGTGCCGCCCACCAGCAACGGGATACGCCCCGCGGCGGTGATGTCGGCCATCTCGACTAACGCATCGCGACGAAAATCCGCAGCGGAGTACGCTTGCGACGGATCGCGGATATCCAACAATCGGTGCGGCGCGGCCTGTAATTCAGCTGCATCAGGCTTGGCTGTACCGATATCCATCCCCTTGTAAATAAGGGCGGAATCAACGCTTATCAACTCTATAGGCAAAACTTTACGCAATTCAATTGCTAATGCCGTTTTACCGGAGGCCGTTGGCCCCATCAAAAAAATCGCCTTTGGCAGGCTCGCCTTACGGGTATCACTCATGTTTCAGGGCATTCATTACCGAATGTAAATCAACAGGTTGTAACAGACCACCCGGCGGTGCCTTCACGAGTTGTGGGCAGAGCCGCTCAACATCCGCTAACAGCGTAATCGCCTGTGCCATGCTCCACTGTGGATGCTCGCTCATCAGGTTACGTGCGATCCACTGTGCAATATTGCCCGGCTCGAATACGGATTGCTGCGCCAGGTAGCCTATCAGTTCAGGAATCAAGATTTGTAAATTTTGTTGGCGTAAGGGTAAAGGCACAGCCCGGATGGTCACATGCTGCGCATCCAGCTGAAATTCAATGCCCAACTCAGCCAGTTGGCTCTGTCCTTTTTGCAGTGCCGCTTTTTCATCGGCGGTCACTTTTAGACGTAATGGGATCAGTAACGGTTGAGCACAAACCGTTCCCTGACCCGGCGTTAACTGCGCCTGACGCAGCCAACGCTCAGCCACCGGCAATGCCAACAACTGAATATGGCCATCGCACTCGAGTAACGCGCAGTCTGCACCAACAATCGTTAGCACCCGGCCAAAGCCCTGACTACTGCCAGTCAGAGGCGTCGATGACGTTTCAGAGACCGGCGTTTTCCGCGTTGGAGCCGGCGTCTGCATCAGTTGCTGATAGATTTCGCCCTGCTGCTTTTGGTATCCGGGTTGAGCATGAGGCCAACTGGCTCCCGCCTGACGGCCACCGCCACTACTACTGCCACCGCTACTGCCACTTCCAGCACCAGCGGATGCTGAGTACCGCGGTGTCGCAGGTTCACGCGCGGGAGCAGGCTCGGCAAAATGGTTGCGTCCAGCAGCTACGCGGTTTTCCGGGATGTGCCTTGGGGCGGGTTCGTCGTTATCAGCCAACGGCAGCGGCGTTTCAAGCTGCTGTTGCAGGACGCTCAACACGCCCTGGTAAATAAAATCGTGCACCAGGCGGGATTGATGGAAACGGACCTCATGTTTAGCTGGGTGTACGTTGACATCCACTTGATGCGGATCGATTTCCAGATACAGCACAAATGCGGGCTGTTGATCGGCTCCCAGCTTATCTTCACAAGCCTGGCGGATAGCATGGTTGATCAGCCGGTCACGCATCATCCGACCATTCACATAGCAGTACTGGATTTCTGCCAGTGCTGCCGTTGTGTGGTTAGGATCGGCCACCCAGCCACGCAATGTTAAATCGCCATGCTGCCATTCGATCGCCAGCGCATGCTCCAGAAATGGCGTGCCGCAAATCGCACCCAGCCGGCGCTCTTTCTGCCCATCCGCGGCCACTGCCCGGTACTGTCGCACCACTTTGCCGTTGTGCGATAAATTTATCGTCACATCAAAACGTGCCAGCGCAATGCGGCGAATAATCTCGTCGATATGATTAAATTCGGTTTTCTCGGTGCGCATAAATTTGCGCCGCGCCGGGGTGTTGTAGAACAGATCTAGCACCTCCAGCGTGGTTCCCACCGGATGCGCAGCGGGTTTAACTGTGACATCCATGTCACGCCCTTCGGCATACGCCTGCCAGGCTTCGGGTTGTTCTTGCGTACGCGACGTCAGGGTTAAGCGAGACACGGAGCTGATACTGGCCAGCGCTTCGCCGCGAAATCCGAGGCTCACGATGGCTTCAAGATCGTCAAGCGAGGCTATTTTACTGGTGGCATGACGCGCCAACGCCAACGCCAGCTCGTCTTTTTTAATCCCACAGCCGTTGTCACGAATACGGATAAGCTTCGCGCCGCCGCGTTCAATATCGATATCAATGCGCGTCGCACCGGCATCAATGCTGTTTTCCACCAGCTCTTTCACCACTGACGCAGGCCGCTCTACCACCTCGCCTGCGGCAATCTGGTTCGCCAGCTGTGGCGGTAGAACCTGAATCGGCATGGCTAATCCTTAATTTGTTAACGTGTTACCCGGCGATATGGCGCTGGCGGTTTGCGCCGGTGCGCCCTGCGGCCCGGTTTGCATCGGGTGCGCCTGGAAATAGTTACGCAATCCTTTGTAAATCGCCTCAGCCAGCTGCTGCTGGTAATCATCGCTCGCCAGCAGACGTTCTTCGCTGTTGTTACTGATAAAGCCGGTTTCAACCAGCACTGACGGGATATCAGGCGAACGCAGTACGCCGAGGCTAGCGTGTTCCGGGCGACGCTTATGCATCGAACCAATACGTTCTAACTGGCCGATCATGCTGGTCGCCACATCATACCCGACGCGTTGCGAATGACCGAACTGCAGATCCAGTACAGCCTGGCTGAGATAAGGATCGGACTGGCTGTTTGCCAGCACATCGCCCGCGCCGCCCAACAGCTCCGATTGCTTCTCGTGCTGTTCCAGCCAGCCGGCCATCTCACTGTTCGCCCGACGGTTTGACAGCACCCAAACGGAAGCACCTGTGGCATCACGGTTTGGTGCGGCATCCGCGTGAATAGAAACCAGGAAATTGGCGTTTTGTTTACGCGCGACGTCTGAACGCCCCATCACCGAGATAAAGTAATCACCATCACGAGTGAGGACGCCTTTAAACATCGGGTCATCATTGAGCAAACTGCGCAGCTTGCGCGCCACGGCAATCGTGACGTTTTTCTCACGCGTGCCGCCAGGACCAATAGCACCAGGATCCTGTCCACCGTGTCCGGCATCAATGGCAATCACCACTTTATCGCCGTTGCTGGAACTGGCGCGCGCCGCAGGGCGCGTAGAGGTATTGCTGTTAGTCACAGCCGTAGTGCGATCGTTTTCTGCTTTAAACGGATTGCGCGCTGGCTCGACAGGACGTGGGGCAACAATCGGCGCTTCAACACGCTTTGCAACCACGGGAGGTGGAGGCGGCGGCGGTGGCGCATCAGCGTTGATGGTAAACACGACGGTATAATTGCCGCCGTTCTGGCGTTTTACTGCTTCGGCTTTACCGTTCTCGGTTAAATCCACCACCAGTCGCAGAGACTGCGCATCTTTTGGCATGCCGGAACGGATAGATTTCACCAGATTATTGCCGCTAAACAGCAGCGGTAATCCCTGAATCACTCCGGTTTGTTTAATATCCAGCGCGACGGTTCGTTTCCCGTCCTGCGAAACGGCATATTCAGGATCGCCAATAAAGCTCAGCGTAATCCGCGCCTGTTGATCGCCATTGGACACCTGAAGATCGGAGAGGCTGGCGGCCCCTGCCTGCGCGCACAGCAGGACCAGGGTTGCCATCAACCAGTTTCTGATGCGATAAATCATCCCGCCACCCTTAAGGTTAATCGGCTAAACGCGCCAGCAATAAATCACCTGATGAGGAGACTGCGCTTACACGCGCCTCTCGACCTTGCGCCTGGTATTCAATGTGTATTTCGACGTCCGGGTCTGGCAGTACACCTTTACCTTGTTGCGGCCATTCCACCAGGCAGATGGCATCATTGGCAAAATAATCGCGGATCCCCATAAATTCCAGCTCCTCTGGGTCCGCAAGTCGGTATAAATCGAAGTGATATACCATCATGTTATCGAGTGAATAGGGTTCAACCAGCGTGTAGGTGGGGCTTTTTACATTACCTTTATGACCTAATGCCTGCAGAAATCCCCGGCTGAAGGTGGTTTTACCCGCTCCCAGGTCGCCGTACAAATATATAACCGTCGCGCCGTCACAGGCTTTGGCTACCCGCAGTCCCAGGTCTAAAGTCGCCTGCTCATCAGGTAGTGGAATTACTCGATTCATCATGATAAACGTCAATCACATCAGGGTTAACAATACGCTGTAGCGTGGTAAAGAGATCTGTCGCCAGCATGCCGCGCGTACCATAACGCGCCGCCAGCACATCCGCCGCCGCTCCGTGCGCAACACATCCCGCACATGCTGCATCATACGGGGTAAGCTTCTGTCCGAGCAATGCGCCAATAATACCGGAAAGTACATCCCCCATTCCGCCGCTGGCCATCCCGGCATTGCCGGTATCAATAATACCCAACTCCGCCTGTTCAGCAGCAACAACCGTACCCGCGCCTTTCAGCACTACCACGCCTCCGTACCGTTTTACCAGACGTTGTGCACAAAGTAAGCGATCGTCTTCAATTTCTGCAATGGAACAGCCCAGCAGTCGCGCGGCTTCACCTGGATGCGGCGTGATCACGCGATTGTGACGTTTATCGGGGTTGATTGCCAGCAGGTTCAGCGCATCCGCATCCCAGAGCATCGGTTTGCGAAAATTCTCCACTTTTTGCAGCGCTTTTTTGCCCCACTCCTGCTGACCAAGCCCGGGGCCTATCACCACTACATCCGCCCACGCCAGGCTCTCTTCCAGCGTCTGCGGCGTCAGCGCATCGACCATCAGTTCCGGTCTGGCTGTCAAAATAGGCGCAATGTTTTCACTGCGCGTCAGCACTTTGACCAGCCCGGCGCCTGCACGCAGCGCGGCTTCCCCGGCCATGCGTATTGCGCCTGCCGTTCCGTGGTCACCGCCGATAATCACCAGCCGACCGTGGGAGCCCTTGTGCGAGGTGGGTCGACGCGGCGTTAGCCAGTGCGCAAGCTGTTGAGCATCAAAACGTTGAATTGGCACATTCTGCCCCGCCAGCCAGTCGTCCAGCCCAAGTGCGTTAACATGCAGACGCCCGGTGACATCGCGCGCTTTACCGGTGAGCAGGCCCGGCTTGAGTGCAATAAAGGTAATGGTATGCGCTGCGTTGATGACCGCGCCCGGCGTCGCTCCCGTCTGCGCCAGCAGGCCGGAGGGAATATCTATCGCCACGGTGGGGGCTGGGTGAGAATTGGCACGTTCAATCAATACTGACAGAGACTCACGCGGTGCGTGTTTTAAGCCAGTGCCTGTCAGCGCGTCGATTATCACGTCCACGTTATCTGGCCAATTGATATCAACCGCGTGAATGACGCCACCCGCGTTAAGCCAGGCATCACGCGCCTGCTGCGCCTCCTCGGGGAGCGGTTTGTCACTCTCCTGTGCCAGCAACGTGACTTCAAGACCCAACGCTTTGGCAAGTCTTGCTACTACGTAACCATCGCCGCCGTTGTTGCCATGACCACATAGCACCAGCCAGTGCCGGGCGTTCGGATAAGCCTCACGAGTGATCTGAAACGCCGCCTCTCCCGCCCGTTGCATCAGTTCGTACAACGTCAGCCCTAAACTGTCTGCCGCCTCTCGCTCCATCCGCCTGATGTCATCGGCGTGCCAGATGGAGTGTGGTATACTTGCGGGGTTTTTCTTCATTGTATGGTCCGTCATGTCAGAGCCCCTCGATCTCAATCAGTTAGCGCAAAATATTAAGCAGTGGGGGCTGGAGCTTGGCTTTCAGCAGGTCGGTATTGCCGATACCGACCTCAGCGAAGCGGAGCCCAAACTGCAGGCCTGGCTGGATAAACAATACCACGGCGAGATGGACTGGATGGCCCGTCACGGCATGATGCGCGCCCGACCTCACGAATTATTGCCCGGTACGCTACGTGTCATCAGCGTACGTATGAACTATCTTCCTGCCAATGCGGCCTTCGCCAGCACGTTGAAGAACCCTTCGCTGGGTTACGTCAGCCGTTACGCGCTTGGCCGCGACTACCATAAGCTGCTACGTAACCGCTTAAAAAAGCTGGGGGAGATGATTCAACAGCACTGCGTTTCGCTGAATTTTAGACCTTTTGTCGATTCTGCGCCCATTCTTGAGCGTCCGTTAGCGGAAAAAGCCGGGCTTGGCTGGACAGGTAAGCACTCACTTATCCTCAATCGCGAAGCCGGTTCATTTTTCTTCCTCGGGGAATTACTGATCGATTTACCCTTACCGGTAGACCAACCAGCAGAAGAAGGATGCGGGAAATGCGTCGCCTGCATGACCATCTGTCCCACCGGGGCCATCGTTGAACCCTACACGGTGGATGCGCGCCGCTGTATCTCTTATCTCACTATCGAACTGGAAGGCGCGATCCCGGAAGAATTTCGTCCCTTGATGGGGAATCGAATTTACGGCTGCGATGATTGCCAGCTTATTTGCCCGTGGAACCGCTATTCACAGTTGACGACAGAGGATGACTTCAACCCGCGCAAGCAGCTTCATGCTCCGGAGTTAATAGAGCTGTTTAGCTGGAGCGAAGCGTGGTTTTTAAAAGTCACGGAGGGGTCTGCCATTCGTCGTATTGGCCACCTGCGCTGGCTGCGAAATATCGCCGTTGCGTTGGGTAATGCTCCCTGGAATGAAGCCATTCTTCGCGCACTGGAAAGTCGCAGAGGTGAGCACCCACTTCTCGACGAACACATAGAGTGGGCGGTTGCTCAGCAAATTGAGAAGCGAAATACCTGCGTAGTTGAGGTGCAGCTACCGCAGAAACAACGTTTGGTCAGGGTCATTGAGAAGGGTCTGCCGCGCGACGCTTAAGTCATCCACAGCTTGTGTATAAAAATAAAAACACATTGATATTCAAGAGGGAAAAAATCGTCAAGTGATCGCATTAACAATTTGAAATGATAATTAAACCAGTAATTTCAAATGGTTAAAATGATACTATTCACCCGGCGAAGTTTTTTGCATTCCAGGAATAATACCCGAACCTGTGGATAAGTCTGTTTACAAGAGTATGTCAATGACGAAACAAAACGTCCCCAACGCAATTATTCGTTGTGGATATTTTTATTGGGGTAAGAATTTGGAGCGGGAAACGAGACTCGAACTCGCGACCCCGACCTTGGCAAGGTCGTGCTCTACCAACTGAGCTATTCCCGCTTGGGTGTGTCTGTGCTTAACAAGCACTTTCAAATTTTGGAGCGGGAAACGAGACTCGAACTCGCGACCCCGACCTTGGCAAGGTCGTGCTCTACCAACTGAGCTATTCCCGCATAATCTTCGTCTTTCGAACCGCTACTGCGTTGGCTGCCTTCATTCGCCTGAGTCACTTACTTTAGTAAGCTCCTGAGGACTCATTCAGTTGCCGCCTTGTCGCAATTCGAAATCCTGCGATTGGTGGTCTGTGCTTTACAAGCATTTTCAAATTTTGGAGCGGGAAACGAGACTCGAACTCGCGACCCCGACCTTGGCAAGGTCGTGCTCTACCAACTGAGCTATTCCCGCAAATCTGTACTGTTTTTGTTGCTGTCGTAATTCGCATTTCTGCGTCGTTACGGGAGGCGCATTATACGAGAAATCCGTTTAGCTGCAACCCCCCTGAAAGCGTTTTTTTCGAAAATTCGTTCAAGTGATTAATTTACAATCAAGCTGAACAATTTAGCGTCAAAAACCCGGTGGTGCAAGCCACCGGAGAACAAAATCAAAGATTAATAAAATGTTCGCGATAGTAAGCAAGCTCAGCAACAGATTCACGAATGTCGTCCATCGCCTGATGTGTTCCCTGCTTGGTGAAGCCCGCAAGGATTTCCGGCTTCCAACGACGCGCCAGTTCTTTGAGCGTGCTGACGTCCAGATAGCGATAATGGAAATACGCCTCCAGCTCCGGCATGTATTTAAACAGGAAACGACGATCCTGACCGATGCTGTTGCCACAGATAGGTGATTTCCCTTGCGGAACCCACTCTTTCAAAAAAGCCAGCGTGGCCAGTTCTGCTTCACGATCGCCCATGGTACTCGCCTTCACGCGCTCCACCAGCCCGCTACCGGTATGCGTACGTACGTTCCAGTCATCCATTAATGCCAGCTGTTCGTCGGACTGGTGCACCGCAATTGTCGGTCCTTCAGCCAGAATATTCAGGTTGGCATCCGTCACCAGCGTGGCGATCTCAATAATGCGATCGCGCTCGGGATCCAGACCTGTCATCTCCAGATCGATCCAAATCAGGTTGTTTTCATTGGCACTCATGCTATTTTCCACCCTTCAGCGTCACATTCAGTGTGACTACATTGATCTAAAATTGTGTGTATCATAAATGTTTTGCCCATCATGGGCGACCAGGAGCCAGTCCGATTGAGTAAGAATAAACTCTCCAAAGGCCAACAGCGCCGTGTGAACGCCAATCACCAGCGTCGTCTTAAAACGTCCACGGAGAAGCCCGACTACGACGACAACCTGTTTGGCGAAACCGCCGAAGGCATCGTTATCAGCCGTTTTGGCATGCATGCCGACGTAGAGTCTGCTGACGGTGAAATTCACCGTTGCAACATCCGCCGTACAATTCGCTCGCTGGTGACCGGCGATCGCGTAGTCTGGCGCCCGGGTAAAGCGGCAGCTGAAGGCGTGAATGTCAAAGGTATCGTTGAAGCGGTACACGATCGTACCTCGGTACTGACACGACCCGACTTTTACGACGGGGTAAAGCCTATTGCCGCCAACATCGACCAGATCGTTATTGTCTCAGCCATCTTACCCGAGCTGTCACTCAATATTATCGACCGGTATCTGGTAGCCTGCGAAACGCTACACGTTGAACCGATTATCGTGCTGAATAAGATCGATCTGCTGGATGATGAAGGCATGGCCTTCGTTAACGAACAGATGGATATCTATCGCAACATTGGCTATCGGGTGTTGATGGTATCCAGCCGCACTAAAGACGGCCTGAAACCGCTTGAAGAAGCATTAACCGATCGCATCAGCATCTTTGCCGGTCAGTCGGGCGTAGGTAAATCCAGCCTGCTCAATAATCTTCTCGGCCTGCAGGAAGAAATCCTGACCAATGATGTCTCCGACAACTCCGGCCTTGGACAGCACACCACCACGGCCTCTCGCCTGTATCATTTCCCGCACGGCGGCGACGTTATTGACTCCCCTGGCGTGCGTGAGTTTGGACTGTGGCATCTGGAGCCGGAACAAATCACGCATGGCTTTGTCGAATTTCATGACTATCTGGGCCATTGCAAATACCGCGACTGCAAGCATGATACCGATCCAGGCTGCGCTATCCGTGAGGCTGTAGAAAAAGGGGCCATAGCCGAAACCCGGTTTGAAAATTATCACCGCATCCTGGAAAGCATGGCGCAGGTAAAAACGCGTAAAAACTTTTCTGATACAGACAACTGACAACTAAGCTAAGCATCGCTAGAATCGTCCCCCTTTTTTCAGGATCCGGCCTGTATGCCGGATCGGGAACAAATTATGGCCTGGAGGCTACCTTGTTAAACTCATTTAAGCTTTCGCTACAATACATTCTGCCGAAACTATGGCTCACTCGCCTGGCGGGTTGGGGTGCGAGCAAACGAGCGGGATGGCTGACCAAACTGGTTATCGATCTGTTCGTGAAATATTACAAGGTCGATATGAAAGAGGCGCAAAAGCCGGACACCGCCAGCTATCGCACCTTTAACGACTTCTTTGTTCGCCCGCTGCGCGACGATGCACGCCCGATTAACACCGATCCAAACGTACTGGTCATGCCCGCTGACGGCGTGATCAACCAGTTAGGTAACATCGAAGAAGACAAACTGCTGCAGGCTAAAGGGCACAGCTATACCCTTGAAGCGCTGCTGGCTGGCAACTACCAGATGGCGGATAAATTCCGCAACGGTACGTTTGTAACCACTTACTTGTCTCCACGCGATTACCACCGTGTACACATGCCGTGTAACGGTATCCTGCGTGAAATGATGTACGTGCCGGGCGATCTCTTCTCTGTAAACATCCTGACTGCGCAAAACGTACCGAACCTGTTTGCCCGCAACGAACGTGTAATCTGTCTGTTTGATACCGAATTTGGCCCGATGGTGCAGATTCTGGTCGGCGCGACCATCGTCGGCAGCATTGAAACCACATGGGCTGGCACCATTACCCCACCACGAGAAGGCGTCATCAAGCGCTGGACCTGGCCGGAAGGCGAAAGCGAAGGGTCGGTGGCGCTGTTGAAAGGTCAGGAAATGGGCCGCTTTAAGCTCGGTTCCACCGTCATCAACCTGTTCGCACCTGGCAAAGTTAACCTGGTTGAGCAATTGCAGGATCTTTCCGTGACTAAAATCGGCCAGCCAATGGCCATCTCGACCGAGACTTTCGTGACGCCAGAGGCAGAACCGGCCCCGCTGGCGAAAGAAGAGATCGAAGCAGAACACGATGCCAGCCCGCTGGTTGACGACAAAAAAGACGAAAGTTAAACATAGGAATCGCTGCTGTGCGCCTGATTATCACTTTTCTGATGGCCTGGTGCCTCAGCCTGGGGGCGTACGCTGCGACGGCCCCCGATGCCAAACAACTCACCCAGGAACTGGAGCAAGCAAAGGCGGCAAAACCCGCTCAGCCAGAAACCGTTGAGGCGCTCCAGTCCGCGCTGAATGCCCTTGAGGAGCGTAAAGGCTCTCTCGAGCGCGCCCAGCAATACCAGCAAGTTATTGATAACTTCCCCAAGCTGTCCGCAACGTTACGCGCGCAGCTTAGCAACCTGCGTGATGAACCGCGCAATGTGCCAACCGGACTCACTACCGATGCGTTAAACCAGGAGATCCTCCAGGTTAGCAGCCAACTGCTGGAAAAGAGTCGTCAGGCCCAGCAGGAGCAGGATCGCGCCCGGGAAATCGCCGACTCGTTAAGCCAGCTTCCTCAACAGCAAACCGATGCCCGCCGCCAGCTCAATGAGCTTGAGCGACGCATTGGTACCGCCAACGGCAATTCCGCACAGAATCAGGCGATGCAGGCTGAATCCGCCAAACTTAAAGCCCAGGTCGATGAACTGGAGCTGGCGCAGCTTTCTGCCAATAACCGTCAGGAACTGGCGCGTATGCGCTCCGAACTGGCGGAAAAACAGAGTCAACAACTCGACACTTACCTGCAGGCTTTGCGCAATCAACTCAACAGTCAACGTCAGCGTGAAGCTGAGCGAGCGCTGGAAAGCACCGAACTGCTGGCGGAAAACAGCGCGGGACTGCCGGAAGGCATTGTCGACCAGTTCAAGGTGAACCGCGAGCTGTCTCAGGCCTTAAACCAGCAAGCACAGCGTATGGACCTGGTCGCTTCGCAGCAGCGTCAGGCCGCCAGCCAAACGCTGCAGGTGCGTCAGGCATTGAATACGCTGCGAGAGCAGTCTCAGTGGCTTGGGGTTTCAAATATGCTGGGAGAAGCGCTGCGAGCGCAGGTATCCCGTCTGCCGGAAATGCCTAAACCTCAGCAGTTGGATACCGAAATGGCGCAGCTTCGCGTACACCGCATGCGCTATGAGGATCTCCTCAACAAACAGCCGCAGCTGCGTCAGATTCATCAGGCCGATGGACAACCGCTGACCGCTGAACAGAGCAGCATCCTCAACGCCCAGCTACGGACCCAGCGTGAGCTGCTGAACTCATTGTTACAGGGTGGCGATACGCTGATCCTTGAGCTGACCAAGCTCAAAGTTTCCAACAGCCAACTGGAAGATGCGCTAAAAGAGGTCAACGAAGCGACGCACCGCTACCTGTTCTGGACGTCAGACGTTAGCCCTATCTCCCTCTCCTGGCCTGTCGACATCGTTCAGGATCTGCGGCGTCTGATTTCATTAGATACGTTTAATCAGTTGGGCCAGGCCAGCATCATGATGCTGACCAGCAAAGAAACGCTGCTACCGCTGTTCGCGGCGTTGGTGCTGGTTGGCTTTAGCCTCTCTTCGCGCAAGCACTTCACCCGTTTCCTTGAACGCTCGTCCGCGCGGGTCGGGAAAGTTACCCAGGACCACTTCTGGCTGACAATACGCACGGTATTCTGGTCAATACTCGTCGCTTCGCCGTTGCCAGTACTGTGGGCAACGCTCGGTTACGGATTGCAGGAAGCCTGGCCTTATCCGTTGGCTGTCGCGATCGGCGATGGCGTTACCGCCACGGTGCCCATGCTGTGGGCGGTAATGATCTGCGCTACCTTTGCGCGTCCCAACGGTCTGTTTATTGCCCACTTTGGCTGGCCGCGGAACCGCGTCGCGAAAGCCATGCACTATTACCTGATGAGCATCGGGCTGATTGTCCCGTTGATCATGGCGGTGATTATGTTTGATAACCTCAATGACCGGGAATTCTCCGCCTCACTGGGGCGTCTGTGCTTTATTCTGATTTGCGGTGCGCTGGCTGTCGTAACCCTGAGCCTGAAACGCGCCGGGATACCGCTGTACCTCGATAAAGAGGGCAACACCGATAACATGGTCAACAGCATGCTGTGGAATTTGCTGATGGGTGCGCCGCTGATTGCTATTCTCGCCGCAGCGGTGGGCTATCTCGCTACGTCACAAGCCTTGCTGGCGCGTCTGGAAACGTCCGTAGCGATTTGGTTCTTATTACTGGTGGTGTATCACGTTATCCGCCGTTGGATGCTAATTCAGCGCCGCCGCCTGGCGTTTGACCGCGCCAAGCATCGACGCGCTGAAATGCTGGCGCAGCGCGCGCGAGGCGAAGAAGAACCACCGCATTCCACCAGCCTTGAAGGCGCGATTGACGTTGATGAAAGCGAAGTGGATTTGGATGCTATCAGCGCACAATCGCTGCGCCTGGTGCGTTCTATCCTGATGCTTATCGCCCTGCTCTCGGTCATTGTACTGTGGTCAGAAATTCATTCCGCTTTCGGCTTCCTGGAAAACATCTCGTTGTGGGATGTCACCTCCACGGTTCAGGGCGTGGAAAGCTTAGAACCGATAACGCTGGGCGCAGTGCTTATCGCGATTCTGGTGTTTATCATCACCACCCAGTTAGTACGCAACCTGCCCGCGTTGCTGGAGCTGGCACTACTGCAACATCTTGATTTAACCCCCGGTACCGGTTATGCCATCACCACCATCACCAAGTATCTGCTGATGCTGATTGGCGGTCTGGTTGGCTTCTCGATGATCGGTATTGAATGGTCCAAACTGCAATGGCTGGTGGCGGCTCTCGGTGTCGGTCTGGGCTTTGGTTTGCAGGAGATCTTCGCCAACTTTATTTCCGGCCTGATTATCCTGTTTGAAAAACCAATCCGCATTGGCGACACGGTGACGATTCGCGATCTTACCGGTAGCGTGACGAAGATTAATACCCGTGCCACCACTATCAGCGACTGGGACCGCAAAGAGATCATCGTGCCCAATAAAGCCTTTATCACCGAACAGTTTATCAACTGGTCGTTATCCGATTCCGTTACCCGTGTGGTGTTAACCATCCCGGCACCGTCGGAGGCGAACAGCGAGGAGGTTACGCAGATCCTGCTGACTGCCGCGCAGCGCTGTTCTCTGGTTATCGATAATCCGGCACCTGAAGTCTTTCTGGTTGACCTGCAGCAGGGGATTCAAATCTTCGAACTGCGTATTTATGCCGCAGAGATGGGGCATCGCATGCCGCTGCGCCATGAAATCCACCAACTGATTCTGGCAGGCTTCCGCGAGCACGGTATTGATATGCCGTTCCCTCCGTTCCAGATGCGTCTGGAGAGCCTCGGCGGTAAGCAAACAGGGAGAACATTAAGTTCTGCAGGAAGAGGTAGTCGCCCGGCAGGGAGTTTGTAACGCACAATGCAGGCAAGAAATGCCGGATGGCGACCCGTTGGGTCTAATCCGGCCTACGAAGATGCTACTTTGTAGGCCGGATTAGGCAGGTCGTTTATTCCACCGCCCACTCAGGTTCATTGGTCGTGCGGCGGCTGTAGTTCTGATAAATCGCCATCGCCAGCAGTGAGAAGAAGATCGGGCCGCCGGTCATCCACAGTGCGCTGTTCCAGTCCCCGGCTTCAATCACCGGCTGGATGATGGTGAACACGTTGGCAAACGTCACCACCAGCACGACCACACCCGTTGCCAGCAGCGTCGCTGCCCGGGTTTTAAAGACCACAAATGGTCTTTCCAGACCCGGACGGGCTTTAAAGAACGGAAACGCCAGCGCGAGGAACAGATACGGCAGCGTCATCGAGACGTTCGCCATCAGCGTCAGTTTGTTATAGAACGCTGAAGCCGTATCGCCACCAAACGAAACCAGCAGGATAAACAGGCTCACCAGCAGGCACTGCAACCACATTGCCGTCGTCGGCATCCCTACGGCATTCAGTTTGGTCATCGGCGCGGGCCACAACGCCTTCGGCGTGCCTTGAATAATCGCTTTCAGCGGTGAGTAGCTGAGGGTGAAAAAAGCACCGGTATAGGCAAGGAACATGGAAAGCCCGGTAATACGTGCAAACCATACGCCCATCACCATTGCGGCATCAGGGGAAAGATGTAGCGCATTACCCAACGTCATTCCGAGGCTTTTCATCAGGATATAGGTAATATTCCCGAGGTTAACTGAGCTATTACTTAATACCTGCTGCCAGTTGGTGCTAACGCCCCATAAAAAGATGGCCAGTGAATAACCAACAGAAATGACAATAGCGGCAAAGACAATGCCTTTTGCAAAGTTCTTTTCTGGTTTTTCTGTTTTATCAACCAGTCCCCCCACAGCTTCAATTCCGCCGTAAGCAAAAATGGCAAACACAACAAATGACAACATTGCCAGTCCGGACTGATATCCGGGATTAGGCGAAGTGATGAAATTAATATCCTGTGCAAAGTGGCCACCAGTTAATAACAAAATAGCGACACTCACTAACAACAGAACTAAATTAAGACACATTACGGCAATTCCACCTACAGCCGTAATACGCGCAATCTTATTAATACCCCGGGATGCCACGCAGGTCACCAGGATCATCCAACCGACGGCGAGCAACCCGACAACCTGCGTAGGCTCAAGCCCTGCAATACGCCAGTGCTGCGTCATGTCTGCGCCAAACAAGAAGGTTGAAAAAGGTACCCAGACTTTCGCCGCGGTGCTTACCATCCATATCACATAAGAAGAAAACCACATAAACGTGCCGATAAACGCATAACGCGGTCCAACGCTATTATTCATCCACGAATAGATTCCCCCCTCTTCTTTCCGATAGGCAGAACCCATTTCCGCCATCATTAAAGCAAATGGAATAAAGAATAATAATGCAGAAAATATATACCACGGTATTGCACTATACCCCATTAAATAGAACGCGGAGGGGCTATTAGCAAAACCGAAAACTGACGTAAATATCATGAGAATGAGACCTATCAGGCTCATCTTTTTTATTGTTTGGGTCATTAAACCATCCCTTACTCTGGCAAGCGTTTAACAAACGCCGCTCACCGGTTGGCACTGCTCTCTTTGCAGAGTTCAGCGATAAAAAAATCAACACAGAATTGATACCTAAACGATATCAAATATCCAGGTTTAAATTGTGGCTATTAGAGGGGAAATGAAAAAATATGCTACAAAGTGGCGATTAAGCCGCCACTTTGTATTGCAGAAGAGTAAGTTATGCGCGATCGACTGTAAATGCGATTACCTCGGCCAGGCTCTCTGCGCCCAGCGCGAGCATCACCAGACGGTCAACACCCAGCGCCACGCCTGAGCAATCCGGCATGCCCACTTTCAGCGCTTCCAGCAGGTTGGTATCGATAGGTTGCTGCGGCAGGCCACGTGCGGCGCGTTTGCGGTTATCCTGTTCAAATCGCTGCTGCTGTTCGCGCGCGTCGGTCAATTCATGGAAACCATTCGCCAGCTCAATACCTTTGTAATAAACCTCGAAACGTTCAGCCACGCGGTGATCTTCGGTACTGATTTGCGCCAGTGATGCCTGGCTGGCCGGGAAATGATACACAAACGTCGGTTTGTCTTTACCAATATGCGGTTCAACGCCCATCGTAAACAGCAGTTGCAGTAAGGTATCCCGGTCTTCTTCGGTATCAGCGATATTGCTGAGATCCAATTTCGCCGCCGCTTCCCGCAGTTGGGTTTTATCCGCAGACAGCGGGTCAATCTCCAGATGGCGCTGAAAGGCCTGCTGGTAAGAAAGGCTTTCCGCAGGCGAACAGTCCAACACCTGCTGGAGCAAATCATCCACTTCATTCATCAGGCGATACATATCGTAATGCGGACGATACCACTCAAGCATGGTGAATTCAGGGTTGTGATGACGCCCCATCTCTTCATTACGGAAGCTGCGGCATAATTGATACACCGGGCCGCACCCTGCCACCAGCAGGCGCTTCATATGGTATTCAGGGCTGGTCATTAAATAGAGATTCATTCCCTGGGAGTGCCCAGGGCCGACGAAACGCGTTTCGAACGGGAACAGATGGATGTCCGTCACCGTTGCCTGACTCATACAAGGGGTCTCAACCTCAAGCACGCCACGATCGGCAAAAAAGCGGCGAATCTCCGCTATAATTGCTGCACGTTTCAACAGATTGGGGATGGACGCGCTCGGCTGCCAGGTTGCCGTTTCGCTCATGGTTGTTTCTCCGATTTAAGACAAGGGCACGAAGTCTACTCGTATCGCGCTAACGAGACAAATTTCGCGCACCAGTAATCAGCACTGGCAATTGGATAAAAAAAGCGACACAGGGTGGTTTAGTAATTAAATTAATCAAATTCAATGATAATTCCCCCCTCTGATACGCTAAAAAAATCGAACACGTCAAATTTCCCGCACATCCCTAAGACTATACTATTGTACCTATAAAGGAGCAGTGGAAACGCGTTCATAACCTGTTTGAAGCCGATGAAGCATCTGATTCAGGCAGGGATGAAATAACAACAATCTGGAGGAATGTCGTGCAAACCTTTCAAGCCGATCTTGCCATTATAGGCGCCGGTGGCGCGGGATTACGTGCTGCAATTGCTGCCGCACAAGCAAATCCCAACGCTAAAATCGCACTGATCTCAAAAGTGTACCCAATGCGCAGCCATACCGTTGCTGCCGAAGGCGGCTCTGCTGCTGTCGCGCAGGATCATGACAGCTTTGACTACCATTTTCACGATACGGTAGCAGGCGGAGACTGGCTGTGTGAGCAGGATGTCGTGGATTACTTTGTCCACCACTGCCCAACTGAAATGACGCAACTGGAACAATGGGGCTGCCCATGGAGCCGTCGTGAAGACGGCAGCGTCAACGTACGTCGCTTCGGCGGCATGAAAATCGAGCGTACCTGGTTTGCCGCGGATAAGACCGGCTTCCACATGCTGCATACGCTGTTCCAAACATCTTTGCAGTTCCCGCAGATTCAGCGCTTTGACGAACACTTCGTTCTGGATATCCTGGTTGACGATGGCCATGCTCGTGGTCTGGTTGCCATGAACATGATGGAAGGCACGCTGGTGCAAATCCGTGCTAACGCTGTCGTGATGGCAACGGGCGGCGCAGGTCGTGTTTACCGTTACAACACCAACGGCGGCATCGTAACCGGCGACGGTATGGGCATGGCGCTGAGCCACGGCGTTCCGCTGCGTGATATGGAATTCGTTCAGTATCACCCAACAGGTCTGCCAGGCTCCGGTATCCTGATGACTGAAGGCTGCCGTGGTGAAGGCGGTATTCTGGTTAACAAAAACGGCTACCGTTATCTGCAAGACTACGGCATGGGTCCGGAAACCCCGCTGGGCGAGCCAAAAAACAAATACATGGAACTCGGTCCGCGCGACAAAGTTTCTCAGGCGTTCTGGCACGAATGGCGCAAAGGCAATACCATTTCCACTCCGCGTGGCGATGTGGTTCACCTCGACCTGCGTCACCTCGGCGAGAAAAAACTGCTCGAACGTTTACCGTTCATCTGCGAACTGGCGAAAGCTTACGTGGGTGTCGATCCGGTTAAAGAGCCGATCCCGGTACGTCCGACCGCGCACTACACCATGGGCGGTATCGAAACCGATCAGCACTGTGAAACCCGCATTAAAGGTCTGTTCGCTGTCGGCGAATGTTCCTCTGTTGGTCTGCATGGCGCTAACCGTCTGGGCTCTAACTCCCTGGCTGAACTGGTGGTCTTCGGTCGTATGGCCGGTGAGCAGGCTGCAGAACGCGCTGCAACGGCTGGCGCTGCAAACAGTGCCGCTCTTGATGCACAGGTTGCTGGCGTTGAAAAACGTCTGAAAGATCTGGTTAACCAGGAAGGTAACGAAAACTGGTCTAAGATCCGTGACGAAATGGGCCTGTCCATGGAAGAAGGTTGCGGTATCTACCGTACGCCGGAACTCATGCAGAAAACCGTTGATAAGCTGGCGGAACTGCAGGAACGCTTCAAGCGCGTACGTATCACTGATACCTCCAGCGTCTTCAACACCGACCTGCTGTATACCATCGAACTGGGTCACGGTCTGAACGTTGCTGAATGTATGGCGCACTCCGCTCTGGCACGTAAAGAATCCCGCGGCGCGCATCAGCGTCTGGATGAAGGCTGCACCGAGCGTGACGATGTGAACTTCCTCAAACACACCCTCGCCTTCCGCGATGCTGACGGCACGACTCGCCTGGAATACAGCGACGTGAAAATCACCACTCTGCCACCGGCTAAACGTGTTTACGGTGGCGAAGCGGAAGCAGCCGATAAGAAGGAGAAGGCGAATGGCTGAGATGAAAAACCTGAAAGTTGAGGTGGTGCGCTATAACCCGGAAACCGATACCGCGCCGCACAGTGCTTTCTACGAAGTTCCTTATGATGAAACCACGTCACTGCTGGATGCGCTGGGCTACATCAAGGATAACCTAGCACCGGACCTGAGCTACCGCTGGTCCTGCCGTATGGCGATCTGCGGCTCCTGCGGCATGATGGTCAACAATGTACCGAAACTGGCGTGCAAAACCTTCCTGCGTGATTACACCAACGGCATGAAGGTTGAAGCGCTGGGCAACTTCCCGATTGAGCGCGATCTGGTCGTCGACATGACGCACTTTATCGAAAGCCTGGAAGCGATCAAACCGTACATTATCGGTAACCCGCGTACACCGGATCAGGGTCCAAACACCCAGACTCCGGCGCAGATGGCGAAGTATCATCAGTTCTCCGGTTGCATCAACTGTGGTCTGTGCTATGCCGCGTGTCCGCAGTTCGGCCTGAACCCTGAGTTCATTGGACCGGCTGCGATTACGCTGGCGCATCGTTACAACGAAGATAGCCGCGACCACGGTAAGAAGGAGCGTATGGCTCAGTTGAACAGCCCGAACGGCGTCTGGACCTGTACTTTCGTGGGCTACTGCTCCGAAGTCTGCCCGAAACACGTCGATCCGGCTGCGGCCATTCAGCAGGGTAAAGTTGAAAGTTCAAAAGACTTTCTTATCGCTACCCTGAAACCACGCTAAGGAGTGCACGATGACGACTAAACGTAAAGCCTATGTGCGGCCAATGACGTCCACCTGGTGGAAAAAGCTGCCATTTTATCGTTTTTACATGCTGCGTGAAGGCACGGCGGTTCCGGCAGTCTGGTTCAGCATTGAACTGATTATCGGCCTGTTTGCACTCAAGCATGGTGCAGAGTCCTGGATGGGCTTTGTCGCCTTTTTGCAAAACCCGGTGGTGGTAATCCTTAACATTATCGCCCTGGCAGCAGCGCTGCTGCATACCAAAACCTGGTTTGAGCTGGCGCCAAAAGCTGCCAACATCATCGTAAAAGACGAAAAAATGGGGCCAGAGCCGATCATCAAAGGTCTCTGGGCAGTTACTGTGGTTGCGACAGTAGTCATACTGTTTGTTGCCCTGTTCTGGTAAGGAGTCCGGAATGATTAATCCAAATCCAAAACGCTCTGACGAACCCGTATTCTGGGGCCTGTTTGGTGCAGGCGGTATGTGGAGCGCAATCATTGCGCCGGTAATGATCCTGCTGGTAGGCATTATGCTGCCGCTGGGCTTTGTTCCTGATGCTTTCAGCTATGAACGCGTACTGGCATTCGCTCAGAGCTTCATCGGACGTGCGTTTCTGTTCCTGATGATCGTTCTGCCGCTGTGGTGTGGTTTACACCGTATGCACCACGCGATGCATGACCTGAAAATCCACGTGCCTGCTGGCAAATGGGTATTCTACGGACTGGCAGCAATCCTGACCGTTGTAACGGCTATTGGTATTCTGACCATCTAAGTACATGCGTTAATAATCAGGCCCGCCATTGGCGGGCCTTTTTATTTGTGCAGCACTCCTGTCAACCAACGGGAAAATTCACGCATCGCGGGTGTCTCCGGACGCGATTGCAAACGCGTTATCCAGTAACTTCCCAAATCAATCTGCGTTAAAAACGGTTGAACGATTCGTTCCCTACTGAGTAAATGCGTGAACATTCTGACTGGCGCAATTGCCACACCGATCCCCGCCTGCGCGGCTTCCAGCATGGTGACGGACGAATCAAACACCACCACGTTGTGCGTCGGTGACGGAGGCGCCTCTCCGGCGGCCTGCATCCAAAGCGTCCATTCATCCCGCCGATACGATCGTAATAACGGAAATTTCAGGATGTCCGCAGGCGTTTGAATCTGCGAAGCCAATGTTGGCGAACACAGTGGAGACATCAGCGCGCTACATAAATATTGCGCGTCGGTATCGTGCCAAGCTCCCCCTCCGTAGCGAATGGTATAATCCAGCCCTTCGGCAGCGGGATCCACGCGGTTATTATGGGTAGAAATATGCAAATCAACATGCGGGTAACTGCGCTTAAAATCGCCCAGTAGAGGAAACAGACACCCAACCGCAAAGGTCCCCACCACGCCAATTTTAAGTTTTTCCTGGGTCTGTTTGGTAGCAAAACGATCCAGCATCCCCGCCATACGATCGAAAGAGTCATTAAGTACAGGTAACAGACTTTCCCCTTCAGTCGTCAACATTAATCCACGAGAACCGCGCACAAAAAGCTGACAATTTAGCTGCTGCTCCAGCGCTTTTACATGCTGACTGATGGCAGAATGCGTCACGTTGAGCTCAATCGCGGCGCGGGTAAAGCTGAGGTGTCTGGCCGCGGCTTCAAAAGCCCGCAGCGAGTTAAGAGGGATATAGCTACGCGTCATCATCCGGCCTGTTAGAAAAACTTATATCTGCTGCTAAATTTAACCGTTTGTCAACACAGTGCAAATCAAACACACTGATTGCGTCTGACGGGCCCGGACACCCTTTTGCTTTTAATTACGGAACTGATTTCATGATGAAAAAATCGATATGCTGCGCGCTGCTGCTGACAGCCTCTTTCTCCACGTTTGCCGCCGCAAAAACAGAACAACAGATTGCCGATATCGTTAACCGCACCATCACACCGCTGATGCAGGAGCAGGCTATTCCGGGTATGGCCGTTGCGGTTATCTACCAGGGAAAACCCTATTATTTTACCTGGGGTAAAGCCGATATCGCCAATAACCACCCAGTCACGCAGCAAACGCTGTTTGAGCTAGGGTCGGTCAGTAAGACGTTTAACGGCGTGTTGGGCGGCGACGCTATCGCCCGCGGCGAAATTAAGCTCAGCGATCCGGTCACGAAATACTGGCCAGAACTGACAGGCAAACAGTGGCAGGGTATCAGTCTGCTGCACTTAGCCACCTATACGGCAGGCGGCCTACCGCTGCAGATCCCCGATGACGTTACGGATAAAGCCGCATTACTGCGCTTTTATCAAAACTGGCAACCACAATGGACTCCGGGCGCTAAGCGTCTTTACGCTAACTCCAGCATTGGTCTGTTTGGCACGCTGGCGGTGAAACCCTCCGGTATGAGCTACGAAGAGGCGATGACCAGACGCGTTCTGCAGCCATTAAAGCTGGCGCATACCTGGATTACGGTTCCACAGAGCGAACAAAAAGATTATGCCTGGGGCTATCGCGAAGGGAAACCTGTACACGTTTCTCCGGGACAACTTGACGCCGAAGCCTATGGCGTGAAATCCAGCGTTATCGATATGGCCCACTGGGTACAGGCCAACATGGACGCCAGCCACGTTCAGGAGAAAACGCTCCAACAGGGCATTGAGCTTGCGCAGTCTCGCTACTGGCGTATTGGCGATATGTACCAGGGATTAGGCTGGGAGATGCTGAACTGGCCGCTGAAAGCCGATTCGATCATCAACGGCAGCGACAGCAAAGTAGCATTGGCAGCGCTTCCCGCCGTTGAGGTAAACCCGCCCGCCCCCGCAGTGAAAGCCTCATGGGTGCATAAAACGGGCTCCACTGGTGGATTTGGCAGCTACGTAGCCTTCGTTCCAGAAAAAAACCTTGGCATCGTGATGCTGGCAAACAAAAGCTATCCTAACCCTGTCCGTGTCGAGGCGGCCTGGCGCATTCTTGAAAAGCTGCAATAACTGACGATGAGGCCCAGGATATTGGGCCTCCTTTCTTTCTCTTTTTTTCCTGTTGTCATCTACACTTAACAAAAATACAGCAAGGAAAATCCCATGCGCATTTTGCCCGTCGTTGCTGCAGTTACGGCTGCATTCCTGGTTGTCGCGTGCAGCTCCCCGACACCGCCGAAAGGCGTTACCGTGGTAAATAACTTTGATGCCAAACGCTATCTGGGAACCTGGTATGAAATTGCGCGCTTCGACCATCGTTTCGAGCGCGGGTTGGATAAAGTGACCGCAACGTACAGCTTGCGCGACGACGGCGGCATCAACGTTATTAATAAGGGCTATAACCCTGACAGGGAGATGTGGCAGAAAACGGAAGGGAAAGCCTATTTCACCGGCGACCCAAGCAGAGCCGCGCTTAAGGTTTCGTTCTTCGGCCCCTTCTATGGCGGGTATAACGTAATTGCACTCGACAGGGAATATCGTCACGCGCTGGTTTGTGGTCCGGATCGCGACTACCTGTGGATCCTTTCACGGACCCCTACTATTTCAGATGAAATGAAACAGCAAATGTTAGCCATCGCGACCCGGGAAGGGTTTGAGGTGAATAAACTGATTTGGGTGAAACAGCCCGGCGCTTAGTGAGTGCTCAGCTTCAGACCAATAATGCCAGCAACGATCAGCCCAAGGCTCAGCAAACGTGCCGGGCTGGCAGACTCACCCAGCAGCAAAATTCCTGTAATGGCCGCCCCAACAGCGCCAATACCGGTCCAGACCGCATAAGCGGTTCCTACAGGCAACGTGCGCATTGCCCAGGAGAGCATGGCGATACTGACGATCATCGCCGCAATAGTGATAATGCTTGGCGTAAGACGCGTAAAACCGTGGGTGTATTTCAGGCCAATCGCCCAGACGACTTCGAGCAAACCTGCAATTAATAAAACGATCCAGGACATATCAGGCTCCAGAACAATGGGGCCGTCCCCGGTGAAAGAAGCGTTTGCAGGTCGTCCTGCAAAGCTGATGTGTGAAATGGCATTTTTGCCCGGAAGAAAATGAATTTCAACCTTTTTATTCACTGCCTGCAAAAGCAAGAATTAAGCATAATTAGCGGCGTAGTTCCCGCATTTGGCACTCATCGGAGTTCTCTATGATGAAGGGCTTTCTGAAACCAGAAAGTCGATTGCCCCTCTTCTGAATGCGAAACGTTTATGCTTAAAATTTTAGTGATTGACCGGTGCCACTTTACCCGCACAGGGATAGAGGCCTTGCTTAATCATTCTGGCAGGTTCAGCTCCTCATTTCTGGTATCAGGAATCAATAATCTCCTGTTAGCAAAAGAGCATATTTTGCAATGGAAACCGCATCTGGTGATCGCGGATTTATACAGTTTTATTAGCGAGACGCACTCCAGTCCGCCAATTAAACCTTTTTTTATGAGTTGTGGCGTCATCCCACTAATTTTACTGCAATCAGCAGACAGACAGCATGCCCCCATCGTGCCCTCTCAATCCGTAGCCCATTCGGTCTTGACCAAGCACACCACGCTGAACACACTCTCCCACACAATTCAGGAAGCGCTTCAGGTTCGCCCCGCATTAGAAATAGCCAAAAATGCCACGCCTTTGCTTACGCCGCAGGAGGAGAAAGTATTATCAATGTGGATGGATGGTGTGAGTAACAATGCCATTGCCGCCGCGCTCAGCATTCATGGCAAAACGGTCTACACCTATAAGCGGAATATCCGTATGAAACTGCACCTGGGGAACCGCTTCTCGCCGTTCCTTTCACTCCCAGGGAAGGGTGATTAACGGTACGACACGACGTCGTACCGTTCTTCATTATTGCTGAGCTTTTGTCGCTGCACCAGAAATGGCGCTACCGCCTTCAGAAATATCCTGTCCTACGCCTCGTGTGGTATTACACGCGGTTAAAACGGAAGAAAGTACCAACACAGAAAAGATCGCAGCAATTGTCTTCTTAACCATAACGTCTTCCTTTTCTAGCCAATATTGTTTGTGTATAGCTACTTAATAATAGACAAGATCCGGGAGTGTGATGGATAAACAACCGTTTTTAAGACTATATGAAAGGATTAGCTGGCGGCGTGAGAGATTGAATTGCCAAGATGTTTGATGTCTTCACCGAAGCCGCGCGCGGTATTGCAACCCGTCAGGAGAGTGCTGGTGAAAAGGAGTAGCATTACAAGACCGAGAAGACGTTTCATCATTCCTGCCCTGGAAAAAGTATGGCGCAGCAACCTGCGCCATAAGATCAAATAGAAGGCTTATTTTACGCGAGAAACGTATTCGCCGGAGCGGGTATCCACTTTGATCACTTCGCCGATCTGTACGAACAGCGGAACTTTAACGACTGCGCCGGTAGACAGGGTAGCCGGTTTGCCGCCAGTACCAGCGGTATCACCTTTCAGACCTGGGTCGGTTTCAACAACTTCCAGCTCAACGAAGTTCGGCGGAGTTACGGAGATCGGCTGACCGTTCCACAGGGTCACGATGCATTCAGCCTGGTCCAGCAGCCATTTGGCGTTATCGCCTACCGCTTTCTCGTCTGCAGCCAACTGTTCGAAAGTGGTGTTATTCATAAAGTGCCAGAACTCACCGTCGCTATACAGGAAGGTCAGGTTCATGTCGGCTACGTCTGCGCCTTCAGCGGAGTCAGTAGACTTGAAGGTTTTCTCTACGCGAGTACCGGTCAGCAGGCGACGCAGCTTAACGCGCGCAAACGCCTGGCCTTTACCTGGTTTAACGAATTCGCTGGCTTCAACCGCATAAGGTTCGCCGTCCAACATGATTTTAAGACCAGCACGAAAATCGTTGCTATAGTACGTTGCCATAAGGCCCTCTGAAAATTGTTAACTGGTAGCTAAGCCACAAAATGGCGCATATTGTAACCCTAAATACCCCATCCAGAGAAGATTGGTTATCGCAACTTGCCGATGTTGTGACCGATCCCGATGAACTTCTGCATCTTTTGAACATAGATGCAGATGAAAAACTGTTGGCCGGACGCGACGCGAGACGGCTTTTCGCCCTGCGCGTGCCGCGTGCGTTTATTGCCCGCATGGAGAAAGGCAACCCGGACGATCCGCTTTTACGTCAGGTGCTGACTGCCCAGGAAGAGTTTGTGGCCGCGCCAGGCTACTCAACCGACCCACTGGAAGAACAGCACAGCGTGGTTCCCGGTCTGCTGCATAAATATCGCAATCGGGCACTGCTGCTGGTTAAAGGCGGTTGCGCGGTAAATTGTCGCTATTGCTTCCGCCGACACTTCCCATACGCCGAAAACCAAGGCAATAAGCGCAACTGGCAGGTCGCCCTCGACTACATTAACGCGCACCCTGAGCTGGATGAAATCATCTTCTCTGGTGGCGATCCGTTAATGGCCAAGGACCACGAACTGGACTGGTTGCTCACGCAACTGGAAGCTATCCCGCACATTAAGCGTCTGCGTATTCACAGCCGTTTGCCAATAGTGATCCCGGCGCGCATTACAGAAGGACTGGTCGAGCGTTTTGCGCACTCCTCCTTGCAGATTCTGCTGGTCAATCACATTAACCATGCCAATGAAATTGATGAGACGTTTCGCCAGGCGATGAGCAGTCTGCGCGCCGCGGGCGTTACGTTACTCAACCAAAGCGTATTGCTGCGTGACGTAAACGATAACGCACAAACCCTGGCTAACCTTAGCAACGCACTGTTTGATGCCAGTGTGATGCCCTATTACCTGCACGTGCTGGATAAAGTGCAGGGTGCCGCACACTTTATGGTCAGCGACGATGAAGCGCGTCGCATTATGCGTGAGCTTCTGACGCTAGTTTCCGGCTATATGGTCCCCAAACTGGCGCGTGAAATTGGTGGAGAGCCAAGTAAAACACCGCTGGATCTGCAGTTACGCCAACAATAGCCATTACTGAGTGTCCGATTCCGGACACTCACCACGATTAATTATTATTTAAATCTCCACAAGTGGAGCCTCGCTTTTAATCTGTGCTATTTTAATTAGCGCAGTTCAATCATTCATTCGTAAACATTATCAATAGTTTCAAATACAGAATATTAATAAATATATGGTTAAGGAGAACCTTTTATGGCTATAAGTATTAAGGGCATTAATACTGGCATTATTCGCCAAAAGAATGAATTTGTTGCCATGGCATTAAAAATAAAAGAACCAAGAAACAAAGAATCTCTCTTTTTTCTCTCTCCACTTGGACTTAGAGACCTGCTTATCGCGCTGGAGAGCCGGCTGTTCGCCATTTCTCAGCTAAACAAAGACGAGCGTATGCAATATGAAAAGACATGCGATAAAGCCAGCAAAAAAATGCACGAGAATATTCCGTCAATTCAGGAAGATGAACTAAAAAATGCGGATATTAACCGTCGCATAAATTCGCTGATGTTAGTGGATGACAAAGGCGAGAATTTAACATTTTCTCTGACGTTACATGACGGACAAACATGCGAATTACTGGTTAATGAATTACAGATTCAGGTGTTTGCGCATGCAATTATTCACGCAATAAATAATGCTGGCATGAGAGAACTCGCGCTACGAATAACATCGCTGCTGGATTTCCTGCCGCTGTACGATGTTGATTGTCAGCAAAACGACAATCTGGAATACGACTCTTATACACAACCCGAATGGAAACATAACCTGTTTAATCATTATCTGGCGATTATTTACCGCTATAAAGATGATAAAGGAAAAGCCCAGTTCTGTGGTTCGGTAGTGAAAACTCGCGCCCTTTCCGGTAGCAAAGAAGCCGAAGCCATTACTCGCCGCCTTCTCGACTTCAGCCCGCGGCTGAAAAAACTTGCCGGTGTACCGTGCCAGGTGTTTGTCAGAACGTTGACGGGTGATAAGGCGCAAAAGCTCAATCAGGATCAGTGCCTGCGCGCACTGCATCATTTACGCGTTCAGTCTGCGCATAAAACTCAGAATGCCTGATGGCGCTGCGCTTATCAGGCCTACGATTGCATGAGCCTGTCCAGGCCACTTTATTACACAAAATCATTCAATCTGCATCGCGGCGGCAAGCGAAGAAATCCCCAGGAGCATAGATAACTATGTGACTGGGGTTTCATAGCGCAGTCAACAAAGAGGCAGCTTGAAGGATGAAGTGTAATCAGTTAGGGCACTTATAAACCTGACCAATCATCTCACTGGCGGTAGGAACAAAGCTGGACAGCATTCCCTGCGATGGGCTGCTGACGCCATAAATCACGTTACCGCCCATTGCCGCAGCCTGGTTACGCAGATCGTTTGCTGCGCCACGCATTGAGCCGCCCTCTTCGCCGTGCTGGCCTGAAAGCCAGTTGCTTTGCTTACCGGTTGCGGTGCCTATCAATTGGCACTCTGCACCAGGCTTGTCTTCAACAAAACGTACGCTTTGCCCGGCAGAACTCAGTTCGTTGCTGGAGCTACAACCCGCCATCAGTAGCGCGGCACCAACGATCCCTGCTAAATATTTCACGTGCATGTCATTCCCCATAATCAATTAGTTGGACGTTTTGTCCGTAGCTGAATCATATACTAAAAAGATGACCAAAAGAAAAACCCCCGGACATTTCTGCCCGAGGGTTTCTCAATTCTGGGAGATGAGCACCCAAATCATTCTGGTTGCAGGAAGGCGGCCAGTTTGTTAATCCCCAGGAGCTTACTCAAGTAAGTGACTGGGGTTAGCAAACGCAGCCAACGCATCTGCGGCCTGAAGGATGCAGGGTGTGGGCAATTACATCATGCCGCCCATACCACCCATGCCACCCATACCGGCAGCGCCTAAGTCAGGCGCATCGCCTTTCGGCAGGTCGGTAACCATGCACTCGGTGGTGATCATCAGACCCGCAACAGAAGCCGCGTACTGCAGAGCAGAACGAGTTACTTTGGTTGGATCCAGGATACCCATGTCGATCATGTTGCCGTATTCTTCAGTTGCAGCGTTGTAACCGTAGTTACCGTCACCAGCTTTCACGGTGTTAGCCACTACAGACGGCTCTTCGCCGCAGTTCAGTACGATTTGACGCAGTGGGGATTCCATTGCGCGCAGCGCAACTTTGATACCTACATTCTGGTCTTCGTTCTGACCTTTCAGGCCGGCAATTTTAGACGCTACGCGAATCAGCGCAACACCACCACCAGCAACCACGCCTTCTTCTACCGCAGCACGGGTAGCGTGCAGGGCATCTTCAACGCGGGCTTTCTTCTCTTTCATTTCAACTTCAGTCGCAGCACCAACTTTGATAACCGCAACGCCGCCTGCCAGTTTCGCTACGCGCTCCTGCAGTTTTTCACGGTCATAGTCGGAAGTTGCTTCTTCGATCTGCTGACGAATCTGAGTCACGCGACCCTGGATTGCAGCTTCGTCGCCCACGCCATCAATGATGGTGGTGGTATCTTTGTTGATAACAACGCGTTTCGCCTGACCCAGATCTTCCAGAGTTGCTTTTTCCAGCTCCATACCGATCTCTTCAGAGATAACGGTACCACCGGTCAGGGTAGCGATATCCTGCAGCATTGCTTTACGACGATCGCCGAAGCCAGGTGCTTTAACCGCAGCGACTTTCACGATACCGCGCATGGTGTTAACAACCAGAGTTGCCAGCGCTTCGCCTTCAACATCTTCAGCGATGATCAGCAGCGGTTTGCCTGCTTTCGCTACAGCTTCCAGAACCGGCAGCATTTCGCGGATGTTGGAGATTTTCTTGTCAGCCAGCAGGATGAACGGGCTTTCCAGCTCTACTGCGCCAGTTTCCGGCTTGTTGATGAAGTAAGGAGACAGGTAGCCACGGTCGAACTGCATACCTTCAACCACGTCCAGTTCGTCCTGCAGACCAGTACCGTCTTCAACGGTGATCACGCCTTCTTTACCGACTTTGTCCATCGCTTCAGCGATCAGTTTACCTACGGTTTCGTCGGAGTTAGCGGAGATGGTACCAACCTGAGCAATAGCTTTAGAGTCGGAGCACGGTACGGACAATGCTTTCAGTTCTTCAACAGCAGCAGCGACAGCTTTGTCGATACCACGTTTCAGATCCATCGGGTTCATGCCCGCAGCAACGGCTTTCAGACCTTCAGTGATGATGGACTGAGCCAGTACGGTTGCGGTGGTGGTACCGTCACCTGCAGCGTCGTTCGCTTTAGAGGCAACTTCTTTCACCATCTGCGCACCCATGTTTTCGAACTTGTCTTCCAGTTCGATTTCACGTGCTACGGAAACACCATCTTTAGTGATGGTCGGTGCACCGAAAGATTTATCCAGAACTACGTTACGGCCTTTTGGACCGAGGGTAACTTTCACTGCATCTGCCAGTACGTTTACGCCGCGCAGCATTTTCACACGAGCGTCGTTACCGAATTTTACGTCTTTAGCTGCCATTTTCTCTTTCCCTTAAATTCGTATGTTCAGTGTCGTTCGCGGATTAGGCTTCAACAATCGCCAGGATGTCGCTTTCAGACATGATCAACACTTCTTCATTGTCGATCTTCTCAGATTTAACACCGTAGCCATCGTTGAAAATAACGATATCGCCGACTTTCACGTCCAGCGGCTGTACGGTACCGTTGTCCAGGATGCGACCCTTACCGACAGCGATGATTTCGCCACGAGTTGATTTACCTGCTGCAGAACCAGTCAGTACGATGCCGCCAGCAGATTTGGATTCAACTTCTTTACGTTTGACGATCACACGATCATGTAACGGACGAATACTCATTGATAGCTCTCCTTTGAGAAAGTCTTTATCAGTTATGGGTGACGCCGGCCCGTAAACGGTTTCCCGGCTAGTGACCAGAGAGATGGGGATGGGGTTTTGTGCCTTCAAGGGGGCAAGCGAAAAAAATTTTTTATCAGCAGAAAATCCCGTCAAAACGCCGACGCACCTCACATTTCATAACGATTTCAGTCACGTCGTCATAAGCAAATCTGATTGTGATACCATCAAAAATCTGCGCTGTAGCCCGGTCAATGGGCATAACCGGATAACAACTTATGAGCGGACTGAAACAAGAGCTGGGACTGGCTCAGGGCGTTGGCCTGTTGTCGACATCATTGTTGGGTACAGGCGTTTTTGCCGTCCCCGTGCTGGCCGCACTGGTTGCGGGCAACAACAGCCTGTGGGCATGGCCGGCGCTGATTGTTTTGGTCTTTCCCGTAGCGATTGTCTTCGCCGTACTGGGTCGTCATTTTCCCAGCGCAGGCGGTGTGGCGCATTTTGTCGGCATGGCCTTTGGTTCGCGCCTGGAGCGCGTCACCGGATGGTTATTTTTGTCGGTCATTCCTGTCGGCTTGCCTGCGGCATTGCATATCGCCGCCGGATTCGGTCAGGCGATGTTTGGCTGGCATGACGAGCAGCTTCTGCTGGCTGAGCTCGGTACGCTGGCATTGGTTTGGTACATCGGCTCCCGCGGCGCAAGCTCAAGCGCTAATCTGCAAACGGTCATTGCCGGACTGATTGTTGCCCTCATTGTTGCTATCTGGTGGGCGGGCGATCTGAAACCAGGCGAAATCCCCTTCCCTGCAATTACCGACATCGAGCTTCCTGGCCTGTTCGCCGCGCTGTCGGTGATGTTCTGGTGTTTTGTCGGCCTTGAAGCGTTTGCCCACCTGGCGTCCGAATTCAAAAATCCGGAGCGAGACTTCCCACGCGCACTGATGATCGGCCTGCTGTTGGCGGGGTCTGTTTATTGGGCATGCACCGTTGTCGTTCTCCATTTTGGTGCCTACGGCGAGCAAATGGCGGCCGCAGCGTCGCTGCCAGAGATCGTCGTGCAACTGTTTGGCGTACAAGCTCTGTGGGTCGCCTGCATCATTGGTTATCTGGCCTGTTTTGCCAGCCTCAACATTTATATACAAAGCTTCGCCCGGCTGGTCTGGTCGCAAGCGCAGTATAAGCCGGAGAGTTATCTGGCTCGTCTGTCCCCCCGCCACCTTCCGCGCAATGCGCTTAACGCCGTATTGGGCTGCTGCGTAGTCAGTACTCTGTGCATCTATATGCTGCAAATCAATCTCGATGCGTTAATCGTCTACGCCAACGGCATCTTTATTATGATTTATTTGTTGTGCATGTTGGCGGGTTGTCGATTACTAAAAGGGCATTATCGCGCGCTGGCGGTCATTGGCGGTCTGCTGTGTCTGTTGCTGCTGGCGATGGTCGGCTGGAAGAGTCTGTACGCGTTGATTATGCTGGCAGGGCTGTGGCTGTTTTTACCCCGCAGGCCGGAAAAGGCAACGTTGACGCCATCATCCGGCCGATAAACACTTTTGCCGGATGGCGCTAACGCTTATCCGGCCTACATACTGATGCTTAATCCCGACGATCGTCTTTATGTTCGATGCTGTCGCGCTTGTCATCTTTACGCTGAAATTCACCATCAAAAGTCTCACCGCCGCCGGTTCCGGCGCTAAAACCACCGCCAGGCATACGCGAAAAACGCAAATGTGGCAGCAGTTTCATCGTCAGATGTTTTTGCACCGGGGGTAATAAAAGAAGAAGACCGAGGAAATCGGTGAAAAAACCAGGCAGCACCAACAACAGGCCAGCGATAATCAATGATACGCTTTTGATCATTTCTGCAGCCGGACTTTCACCAGCCGCCATTTTTTGTTGCATCAGTAAAAAGTTCTTAAATCCCTGATTACGAACCAGAGACATACCGATAACCGACGTAAAAATAACCAAAATCAGCGTCATCAGGACGCCCATCACATGGGCAACCTGAATAAAAATAGATATCTCTATGTAAACATAGAGAAAAATGGCAAGCAATGGTATCCAGCGCAAAGGGATCTCCTGTTAATAACAGCCGTTTTGTTCAACTTCTGTTCGAAAAATTATGTTAATCGCATCGATTTGATATTGTGGTGGTTAGCAAAATTTCAAGTGCCTTGTACACTAATATTTGGGGTTAATCACAAAGGGGTGATCCATTTCACAGAATAATAAATAAGGGGTAAATTCCACGCTTTAAGTGATCCAGATTACGGTAGAAATCCTTAACCAGCATATGATCTCGGGTATCAGACCGATGCAGGGGATAATCGTCGGTCGAGAAACAATCGAAATCACATATATCCTGTGTGTTTAGTCAAATCATTGGCAGCTTGAAAAAGAAGGTTCACATGTTAAACAACATTCGTATCGAAGAAGACTTGTTGGGTACCAGGGAAGTTCCAGCGGACGCCTACTACGGTGTCCACACTCTGAGAGCGATTGAAAACTTCTACATTAGCAACAACAAAATCAGCGATATTCCTGAATTTGTTCGCGGTATGGTAATGGTTAAAAAGGCAGCGGCTATGGCCAACAAAGAGCTGCAAACCATTCCTAAGAGTGTGGCAAATGCCATCATCGCGGCGTGTGATGAAGTCCTGAATAACGGAAAATGCATGGATCAGTTCCCGGTAGACGTTTACCAGGGTGGTGCGGGTACCTCCGTCAACATGAACACCAACGAAGTTCTGGCCAATATCGGTCTGGAACTGATGGGTCACCAGAAAGGTGAATATCAGTACCTGAACCCGAACGACCACGTTAACAAATGTCAGTCTACCAACGACGCATACCCAACTGGCTTCCGTATCGCTGTATACGCATCCATCATCAAACTGGTTGATGCACTGAACCAGCTGCGTGAAGGCTTCGAGAAAAAAGCTGTTGAATTCCAGGACATCCTGAAAATGGGTCGTACCCAGCTGCAGGATGCTGTACCGATGACCCTCGGTCAGGAATTCCATGCTTTTAGCGTACTGTTGAAAGAAGAAGTGAAAAACATTAGCCGTACCGCTGAGCTGCTGCTGGAAGTTAACCTCGGCGCAACAGCAATCGGTACTGGTCTGAACACACCGAAAGAGTACTCTCCGCTGGCAGTACAGAAACTGGCTGAAGTCACCGGCTTCGCCTGTGTTCCGGCAGAAGACCTGATTGAAGCAACTTCTGACTGTGGCGCATACGTTATGGTGCACGGCGCACTGAAACGTCTGGCTGTGAAGATGTCCAAAATCTGTAACGACCTGCGTTTGCTCTCCTCTGGTCCGCGTGCAGGTCTGAACGAGATCAACCTGCCGGAACTGCAGGCTGGTTCTTCTATCATGCCAGCTAAAGTGAACCCGGTTGTTCCGGAAGTCGTAAACCAGGTGTGCTTCAAAGTCATCGGTAACGACATCACTGTAACCATGGCATCTGAAGCTGGTCAGCTGCAGCTGAACGTAATGGAGCCGGTCATTGGTCAGGCAATGTTTGAATCCATTCACATTCTGAGCAACGCTTGCTACAACCTGCTGGAAAAATGCGTTAGTGGTATCACTGCTAACAAAGAAGTCTGTGAAGCGTTTGTATTCAACTCCATCGGCATCGTTACTTACCTCAACCCGTTCATTGGTCACCACAACGGCGACATCGTCGGTAAAATTTGTGCCGAAACCGGTAAGAGCGTACGTGAAGTTGTCCTGGAGCGCGGTCTGTTGACCGAGTCTGAACTGGACGATATCTTCTCTGCACAGAACCTGATGCACCCTGCTTATAAAGCAAAACGTTATACTGATGAAAGCGAACAGTAATCGTGTAGGGTAGTACCGGAGAAGGCACGTCATGATGACGTGCCTTTTTTCTTACTCGAAGTTACTTAAAAACAACAATTTAATATCAACTTGTTAAACAACAAGGAAGGCTAATATGATAGTTTTAGAACTTATCATCGTTTTGCTGGCAATCTTTTTAGGTGCCAGACTTGGGGGTATCGGTATTGGATTTGCAGGTGGGCTGGGTGTTCTGGTTCTCGCCGCTATCGGCGTAAAACCCGGTAATATCCCGTTCGATGTTATTTCCATCATCATGGCGGTTATCGCTGCCATTTCAGCTATGCAGATTGCAGGTGGTCTGGACTATCTGGTTCATCAAACTGAAAAACTGCTGCGTAAAAACCCGAAATACATCACGATCCTTGCACCTATCGTGACCTATTTCCTGACCATCTTCGCAGGTACCGGCAACATCTCTCTGGCAACGCTGCCAGTTATCGCCGAAGTTGCGAAAGAACAAGGGATCAAACCTTGCCGCCCGCTCTCTACTGCAGTGGTTTCTGCACAGATTGCGATTACGGCGTCTCCAATCTCCGCAGCCGTGGTTTACATGTCCTCTGTAATGGAAGGTCATGGCATCAGCTACATTCACCTGCTGTCCGTGGTCATTCCGTCCACCCTGCTGGCTGTTCTGGTCATGTCCTTCCTGGTAACTGCACTGTTCAACTCCAAACTGTCTGACGACCCGATTTATCGTAAGCGTCTGGAAGAAGGCCTGGTTGAACTGCGTGGTGAAAGACAAGTTGAAATCAAAGCTGGCGCAAAAACTTCTGTTTGGTTGTTCCTGCTGGGCGTGGTTTGTGTCGTCGTATATGCGATCGTCAACAGCCCAAGCCTCGGTCTGGTCGCTAAACCGCTGATGAACACCACCAACGCAATCCTGATCATCATGCTGAGCATCGCGACGCTGACCACGATCATCTGCCGCGTTGAAACTGACTCCATCCTGAACTCCAGTACTTTCAAAGCCGGTATGAGCGCCTGTATTTGTATCCTGGGTGTTGCATGGCTGGGTGATACCTTCGTATCTCACAACATTGACTGGATCAAAGATACTGCAGGTAGCGTAATTCAGGGTCATCCGTGGCTGCTGGCTGTCATCTTCTTCTTTGCTTCTGCACTGCTGTACTCTCAGGCTGCAACCGCTAAAGCACTGATGCCGATGGCTCTGGCTCTGAACGTTTCCCCACTGACTGCTGTTGCGTCTTTCGCCGCGGTTTCTGGCCTGTTCATTCTGCCAACCTACCCAACTCTGGTTGCGGCAGTTCAGATGGATGACACCGGTACAACTCGCATCGGTAAATTCGTCTTTAACCATCCGTTCTTCATCCCGGGTACTCTGGGTGTGGTTCTGGCTGTCTGCTTCGGCTTCTTGCTGGGCAGCTTCATGCTGTAAGTTTTTCCTGCAGGGTGCCTGGGCGCCCTGCAGTTCCTCCTCCCCACCCCGCTTTAACTAACATCCTTCCCTCGTCCGTTGTATAGTGACCATTCTTTTGCTGGTTACTCTGTTCTTTCGAGGTGTTTATGCTTGATGTAAAGAGTCAGGATATTTCCATCCCCGATACCGTTGTGGTGCTCTGTACCGCCCCGGATGAAGCAACCGCCCAGGATCTGGCCGCCAAAGTGCTGGCGGAAAAGCTGGCTGCCTGCGTGACCCTGCTACCCGGTGCGACCTCCCTCTACTATTGGGAAGGCAAACTGGAACAGGAATATGAAGTCCAGATGATTTTAAAAACCACCGTCACACACCAGCAAGCCCTTCTCGATTGCCTGAAGTCACATCATCCGTATCAAACGCCTGAACTTCTGGTTTTACCCGTCACTCACGGAGACTTTGATTACCGCTCATGGCTCAACGCATCCTTACGCTGATCCTGCTGCTGTGCAGCACATCTACCTTTGCCGGATTATTTGACGCGCCTGGCCGCTCGCAGTTTGTTCCTGCCGATCGGGCGTTTGTTTTTGATTTTCAGCAAAACCAACACGATCTGAACCTCACATGGCAGGTTAAAGATGGCTACTATCTGTATCGCAAACAGATAAACATTACGCCATCTCAGGCCGATATTGCTGAGGTAAAACTGCCGCCAGGCGTCTGGCATGAAGATGAGTTTTACGGCAAAAGTGAGATTTACCGTAAACAGCTGACTGTCCCGATCACGGTCAATCAGTCTGAGTCTGGCGCAACATTAACGATCACATACCAGGGCTGCGCCGACGCCGGATTTTGCTATCCGCCAGAAACAAAAACGGTGCCATTAAGTGAAGTGTCTGCCGGTTCTGCGGCGGCCCCTGCGCCAGCCCCAGCCACTGCAGATCCGCAAGAGAAACCGCAGCCCACGGCCCAACTCCCCTTCTCCGCGCTGTGGGCATTGCTGATCGGAATTGGTATCGCATTTACGCCTTGCGTACTGCCGATGTATCCGCTGATTTCCGGTATCGTACTGGGTGGCAAGCAACGCTTATCAACCGGACGGGCATTGCTGCTGACGTTTATCTACGTTCAAGGTATGGCGCTCACCTATACCGCGCTGGGTTTGGTTGTTGCAGCCGCCGGTTTGCAGTTCCAGGCTGCGCTTCAGCATCCCTACGTCCTGATTGGCCTTGCCGTCATCTTTACGCTGCTGGCTCTGTCGATGTTTGGCCTGTTCACGCTGCAACTGCCCTCATCGCTTCAAACGCGCCTCACGCTAATGAGTAACCGCCAGCAAGGCGGATCTCCCGGCAGCGTCTTTGCGATGGGGGCGATTGCTGGCCTCATCTGTTCTCCTTGCACAACGGCCCCGCTAAGCGCGATTTTGCTGTATATCGCTCAGAGCGGGAACATGTGGCTGGGAGGCGGCACACTGTATCTGTATGCGTTGGGGATGGGATTCCCCCTGATGCTGATTACCGTATTTGGCAACCGCCTGCTGCCTAAAAGTGGCCCATGGATGGAACATGTCAAAACCGCTTTTGGCTTTGTCATTCTGGCGCTTCCCGTCTTCTTACTCGAACGTATCGTTGGCGACGAGTGGGGCGTTCGCTTATGGTCACTGCTAGCCGTCGCGTTCTTTGGCTGGGCGTTCATCACCAGCCTACAGGCAAAGCGCGCCTGGATGCGTATCGTGCAGATTGTCCTGTTAGCCGCAGCACTGGTAAGCGTGCGTCCATTGCAAGACTGGGCGTTCGGCGCACCACATGCTCAAACCCAGGCACATCTTAACTTCACGCCGGTGGCATCGGTAGATGCGTTAAATCAAGCACTGGCGCAAGCTAAAGGCAGGCCAGTCATGCTGGATCTGTATGCCGACTGGTGTGTAGCCTGTAAGGAATTTGAAAAGTACACGTTCAGTAATCCGCAGGTTCAGCAAGCGCTAGGCAACACGGTGCTATTGCAGGCAGATGTGACAGCAAACAATGCCCAGGATGTCGCTCTCCTGAAACATCTACAGGTTTTAGGTTTGCCGACTATCTTGTTCTTTGATGCCGATGGGAAAGAGCACCCGGAAGCTCGGGTTACGGGCTTTATGGATGCCGCGACCTTCAGCGCACATTTGCGCGATCGCCAACCGTGAGCGACACTTGCAACAGGAAATACGGAGGAGAATACCGTGCAACGTGAAGATGTCCTGGGAGAAGCCCTGAAATTACTTGAGGTGCAAGGGATAGCCAATACCACGCTGGAAATGGTGGCCGAACGCATCGATTATCCTCTGGATGAACTGCAGCGCTTTTGGCCCGATAAAGAGGCCATTCTGTACGATGCGCTACGCTACCTCAGCCAGCGGGTGGATATCTGGCGGCGTCAGCTTTTGCTGGATGACACGCTGAGCGCTGAGCAGAAATTACTGGCGCGCTACACTGCGCTGTCCGAATGCGTGAGCAATAATCGCTATCCCGGCTGTCTGTTCATCGCCGCCTGTACGTTTTACCCCGATCCCGGGCATCCGATCCATCAGTTAGCCGATCAGCAAAAAAAGGCGGCACATGACTTCACCCATGAGCTGCTGACTACGCTGGAAGTTGACGACCCGGCAATGGTCGCCAAACAGATGGAACTGGTGCTGGAAGGCTGCCTGAGCCGCATGCTGGTTAATCGTAGCCATGCTGATGTCGAAACGGCACACCGCCTGGCTGAAGATATCCTGCGCTTTGCCCAGTGCCGAATGGGCGGTGCGCTGACCTAAGCGAGCATTACCTGTTTTCGTCGCCTCTGCCGGATAGATTTGTGCAAACTTCAGGCATAACCATGCAGATTGCCGCAATATTAAGCGGTTGAACAATGTTTCCAGAAATTTGATTGACTGACAGACGTGAATACGGTTTAATGCGCCCCGTTGCCCGGATAGCTCAGTCGGTAGAGCAGGGGATTGAAAATCCCCGTGTCCTTGGTTCGATTCCGAGTCCGGGCACCACTATTTAGAAGAACCCGCCTATGGCGGGTTTTTTGCTTTCTGGGCTCCGCGAGATTTCTTATCTTTCTGACCACAGCAACTCCTACCCCACCTCATCACGACACTTAAACCTTCACTGGAACCACCATAGTACGGCAAAAAATATAGCGGTATCAGACACACCTCTTTTTCTGGCGTGCTTAACCGTAGGCCAGATTTGAGTAATTTATCTGAACAACCATGGACACAATACTGTTGCGGGAGCGCCAGGTCGCGCCGCATTTCATTGATAAGCTCGCTGAAGGTCGCACCACCCTCTTCCAGATGGCGTTGCAGGGTACGCACATTCATCCCCAGGGGCTGGAGTTGGTGCGCCGCCTCGACATCTGAAGCAAACGCCAGGGAGTAAATACCAACCTTCATCTACAATTGCCATCATACCGAGCAAATAATGAGTCAACGAGGAACCTGGATGGTGAAAACAAGAGTCATACAGTCAGCGCAGGGAGCCCATACCTATCCGCTGCTGATCAAGAGCTTGCTGCTGTCGGGTGGGCGTTCTCATCCCGAGCGAGAAATCGTCTACGCCGACAAGTTGCGTTACGACTATCGCACCCTCAAACAGCGTATCCATCGCCTGGCAAACATGCTGACAGCGGCCGGTGTCATGCCTGGAGACACCGTCGCCCTCTTAGATTGGGACAGCCATCGCGCCCTCGAGTGCTTCTTTGCGGTGCCTATGATTGGTGCCGTGCTACACACGGTGAACGTCCGCTTCTCGGCGGACCAAATCGCTTACACCATGAATCATGCCGAGGACAACCTGGTACTGGTGCACGACGACTTCTTGCCGGTTGTCGAGTCACTGGCAGAAACGCTAACCACTGTCCGGGGATACATCCAGCTTAGCGACGAAGAATCGAAGGCAACCAGCCTGCCGGTGCTGGGGGAGTATGAGACCCTTCAGGCCGCAGCGGGAGATCGCTTTGACTTCCCCGACTTCGATGAAAACTCGATAGCGACCTTGTTCTACACCACTGGAACCACGGGCAATCCCAAAGGGGTCTACTTCAGCCATCGTCAGCTGGTCCTGCACACGCTCAATGAACTGGGCCTCCTGGCAGCCCACGAGGGACAGTCGCTGCTACGATCGAACGATGTCTACATGCCGATCACTCCTATGTTTCACGTGCACGCCTGGGGCGCTCCCTATGTCGCAACAATGCTGGGTGTGAAGCAGGTATACCCCGGTCGTTACGAACCCAACAAGCTGGTGCGGTTCTATCGCGATGAGGGTGTAACCTTCTCGCACTGTGTGCCAACCATTTTGCAGATGATCCTTGAGTGCGACGAAGCCACACAGACCGACCTGTCGGGATGGAAGATGTTGCTGGGTGGCAGTTCACTGTCCCTTGGACTGGCAACACAGGCCCACCATAAGGGCATACGCATTCACGCCGGCTATGGCATGTCTGAGACCTGTCCCCTGCTCTGTATGACCCACTTAAGCGATGCCGAGCTGGCCCTTCCCATGGATGAGCAGCTACCCCTGCGGATTCGGACCGGCCTGCCTGTTCCGTTGGTGGATCTGCGTATCGTCGATGGCGAAGGTCGGGAGGTAGTGCACGACGGCGAAACCCTGGGTGAAATAGTGGTGCGAGCCCCTTGGCTGACTCAGGGCTACCTGAAGGAACCCGAGAAAGGAGCTGAGCTATGGAATGGCAGTTGGCTGCATACCGGCGACATTGCCTCTATCGATCCCCGTGGGATAGTGGAAATAAAGGATCGCATCAAAGACGTAATCAAGACGGGCGGTGAGTGGATAAGCACGCTGGAGCTGGAGAGCCTCATCAGCTCACACGCGGCTGTCAGGTCGGTAGCCGTCGTCGGGATACCTGATGAACAGTGGGGCGAACGCCCCCTGGCTCTGGTGGTTTGCAAGGAAGGGGAAGACCTGGAGCCGCAGGCCATAGCGGCACATCTACAAGGATTCGTCGACCGCGGCCACATCACTAAATGGGCGATCCCACGACAGATAAGGATAGTCCCAGAAATTCCCAAAACCAGCGTCGGCAAGATCAACAAGCGCTTGATTCGGGAGCTCGAAGCCAGCAATGGGAAGGATAGCATTTAAGCGATCTGTCGCATTTACACAGTAAGGTTAACAACAGTCACACTATTTATATTTCAGGTAGCTTGCCGATATCAATGCTCTGCCGGGGAACTCACCGTCCCCGCGCGGATGCTGGTCCCCCTTTTAGCAACATGATTGCCTGGGCATGCTCATCGCCACAGGCACCTTCCATCCAGCCTGATCATTTACCTAAATCTGCTTTATTCAACAACGCCAGATTCATCCTCACTCATGCTTTCTTTGCTTTGAATAAACCGGAGCGCCAAATAAAGGTCTGGTGCAAGAATCATGTCGTCGTCTTTCATTGTCGGTCGACTCTCCTTAAACCAGCGTGTTAACTCCGTTTTCCGGCCCGCAAGAATTAACTTAATCTGCCGCCCCTTCAGATCCCGTTTTAACTCATTAATGGTTGCCAGGACGCTGATATCTGAATAGGTAAAGCAAGAAACGGCGTCAATGACCACCCATTTCGGTTGTAGCGCAGCACCATCGACTAAATTCAAAACACGGCGCTTAAAATAGGCCACATTAAAATAGGTCAGCGGTGAGTTAAATCGGTACATCAACACGCCAGGGATCATTTTCACATCAGTTGAATTACCTAATGAGTGAATCATCCCATTTTCGTCAATTCCCAATAAGTGTTCAGTAGGACGGAAAACTGTGCGCAGGAACTGCAACAGACCTAGCAATACCGCAAGGCCAATTCCCTGAATAACACCAATAATCAGAACACAGCCAAAGGTGAAAAACGCCAGGCGAAATGCGGGTTTATTTCTTCGCCTCAGGTTCCAGAGTCCGCGTAAATCAATTAATGACCACGATGCATAAATTAGAACAATGCCTAATGCAGATACCGGAATAAATTGTAATGGCTGCGTGAAAAATACCACGACGATTCCGATGATTAAGGCAGCAACAACGGAAACAAGCTGGCTTTTCCCTCCAGAGGAATCATTTACCGCAGTCCGGGAATCGGCTCCGCTAATCGCAAACCCCTGAGATAAACCAGACATTAGATTCGCGACACCCAAAGCCCTGAACTCAGCATCAGCATTTATTTCGTATCCGTTTTTCGCGGCAAAACTGCGAGCGGTGAGCATCAGACTAACAAAACTGACTAACGCCAGGTTCAGCGCAGGGATCAATAAATCACGCGCCAGACCAGGCTGAAACGAGCCCCAGTGAACGACGGGCAAACCAGACTGAAAGCCCGATCCCCCAATAGTGGCAATCCCATACTGCTGCGCAGATGTAATCCATACCAGCGCCGTTGTTATCACAATAGCAATCAACGGTGCTGGCCATTGGCTACGAAACGTTTTGATAGCGATTAAAATCGCTAACGTTAGGATGGAGATCCCTAAGGTTAATAAATGAATTTCTGAGAGCCGGCCAGGCAGGGCAATGATCTTCTCAATCACTTGCTCTTCATCAAGCGTAATCCCCAACACCTTACCGAGTTGCCCGACAATAATCGTCACGGCAACGCCGTTAAGTAGGCCCGTTAGAATGGGATGAGAAAGCAGGTCAGCAAGCGCACCCAGGCGAAATTTACTGGCAAGTAGACACCATCCTCCCATCATCAAGGTCATGACGATTGTTAACTGCCAGTGAAGTTCTGGGTTTCCGGCAGAAAGAGGAACTACAACGGCTGCAATTACCGCGCAGGTCGTGGCATCAGGGCCAACAATCAATTGGCGGGAAGAACCAAACAGCGCATAAGCTAGCATTGGCAAAACGCAGGAATATAACCCGACGATAGCCCCGACTCCCGCCAACTCAGCGTAAGCAATCGCAACCGGTAGTGCTACGGCAGCAACGGATAACCCGGCTTTAACATCATATTTTAGCCAGCTTTTATCGTACGCTAATAAATTTTTTAGCCCCGGCATGTAGTTTAATACCATTTTTCCGAACACTTTATTCTCCGGATAGACCCTTACTAATAGATAAAGGTACACGTAACTGTCGCAGGCGATCCTGATATTTTCGGGAGGTAATACAGAAAATTCAGATTGGGGGGTTTACCGCATATGCCGCAGGAAGGCTTGTGTTATGGAGGTTTTGGATATTGCTTTGCACCCGATGGTGCTGCGATGTGCCTGATGCGCTGCGCTTATCAGGCCTACAAAATACGTTCAGTCCAGCCCCTGCAGGCCGGATAAGGCGGCACGCCGCATCCGGCGGTTTTCATCCCGCACAGACGCAAAAAAGCCCATCCGG